>NZ_JCALCF010000109.1:0-200 GCF_059812185.1 Mycobacterium sp. NGS67 | reverse complement strand
CACACCGACCCCGCCGAGGTCGCCGCCCAGTGGGACACCGTCGCGGACTCCCTGTCCGGCAGTTTCCCGAGGGTGGCCGCCATGATGAACGAGGCCAAAGCCGACGTGCTGGCCTTCACCGCGTTCCCGCGTGCGCACTGGCAAAAGATTTGGTCGAACAACCCGATCGAACGGCTCAACAAAGAGATCAAACGCCGGGC
>NZ_JCALCF010000108.1:0-204 GCF_059812185.1 Mycobacterium sp. NGS67 | reverse complement strand
GCCAGCTCGGACAGTTCGGGGGCGACCAGTTGCGGTGCGGCGGCGTCGAACTGCTTCTGTTGCTGGGCATCCCACAACACATGCAGCCAGCCCTGCACCTGGGCGACGTCGTCCTCGGCGATCGGCTGCCACACCTGCGGGTCGTTGAGTGTGCCGGTGGGCTCGGCGGCCATCGGCTCCCACTGCGCCGAGGACACCGCATAT
>NZ_JCALCF010000107.1:0-208 GCF_059812185.1 Mycobacterium sp. NGS67 | reverse complement strand
GTTCAACGGGATCCGCATGCCGAAGTCCACGGGAATCTCGTCGATGCGCATCGAGTAGGAGAACCCGTTGATGCCCTGGGCGTCGCCGCGGATGAACATCCCGTTGTTCATGTTGCCGGAGTTGCCGATGCCGGTGTTGATGTTCCCGGAGTTACCGATCCCGGTGTTGAGGTTGCCGGTGTTGAACCAGCCGGTGTTGGTGTCCCCG
>NZ_JCALCF010000106.1:0-222 GCF_059812185.1 Mycobacterium sp. NGS67 | reverse complement strand
ACCAGCGAATTGCGGTTGCCCGCAATCAACGCCGGGTGCACAATCATCGACCGCGCCGCCTCATAAGCCGAGACCACCGCCTGCGCCTGCACAGCAGCTTCCTCGGCCGCAGCGCCGGCCGCAGACAGCCACGCCGTATACGGGGTCGCCGCAGCCGCCATCGCCGCCGACGCCGGCCCCTGCCAAGCATCGTTGACAAGCCCCGACGTCACCGCCTGAAAA
>NZ_JCALCF010000105.1:0-264 GCF_059812185.1 Mycobacterium sp. NGS67 | reverse complement strand
GCAGACTTTGGCGTCTTTCTTCGACACATCAATACCCGCACACCGCTGGTGCATCACTTCCATAATCAATCACCACTCACATCCAAAGTTGTTGCAATGGAGAGTGTTTCGGGGAATGCAAACAAATACAGGAGTCTCACTCGCGTGCTCAAGGCAACAATCCACGGCCCCCGCACCAACCACGGGGGAGCACTCCAACCACAAGCTGCTCGGCGTGCTCGCCGGCAACACAGACGCAACAGGGTTACCGAAACACCCCTCTAG
>NZ_JCALCF010000104.1:0-265 GCF_059812185.1 Mycobacterium sp. NGS67 | reverse complement strand
CGCCGGTGTCGTGGGGTGGGGTCGTAGCGGGTGGTCCAGCCCCAGGTGTCGAACAACTGCTTGAACGCGTCGAACGTGGCGTCGTTGCCGCCCGGGGGATACCCCCACACCCAGTAACCGACTTCGAAGTTCCATGACCCGCGCGGGCCCAGTGGCCCGCTGCCGCAACTACCGATGGCACCGCCCCCGGGCTTTTTGAAGCCGACTGTCAGGCCGTCGGGTAGCCGCTTGAGGATCTCGGTGATGTAGTGCACCACACCGCGGC
>NZ_JCALCF010000103.1:0-276 GCF_059812185.1 Mycobacterium sp. NGS67 | reverse complement strand
CACACCCGCGGACCGGGCGTCGGCGGGGCCGCTCACATCGTCCACCGTTTGGATTCGCGCACCTGCACCCACGGCCTGTTTTGGTTCTTGATACGTGCCGGCTCCCAGGATTGGATGCCGTCTTTGGTGATCACCGAGGGCATGCCCAGGTCCGGGTCGGCGTGTTCACCCGGGTAGTACGGTGAGGACCAATTCATCTTCACCCCGCCGTGCGGGTAGCGGGTCACGGCAACATGATAGGCGGTCTTGCGGTCTTTGCTGGTGCGGGCATCCACC
>NZ_JCALCF010000102.1:0-283 GCF_059812185.1 Mycobacterium sp. NGS67 | reverse complement strand
TCGCCGCGCTATCGGCCGCACGCACCAAAAATACCTACATCGCTGCCCGATACCGGCGAATCGCCGGCCAACGAAGACCCACCCAAGCCCGCAAGAACACCTCCCGATCGGGCTCCATCCAAACCATGACAGCAACCGTGGCCATCGAGCACAAGATGCTCATCGCCGCCTGGAACATGCTCACCAACGGCACCTTCTACCAAGAACCCGGCACCGACTACTACACCCGACACCAAACCGGACGCGCCAAAGCCAAAGCGATCAAACAACTCCAAAACCTGGG
>NZ_JCALCF010000101.1:0-307 GCF_059812185.1 Mycobacterium sp. NGS67 | reverse complement strand
CCCTCCAAGTGGCGCCCATCGGCGCTGCGCACCAACAACTTCGGATCCTCGTCGGTGGGTGTCACCGTCAACCAGTGCCCCGGCGGCACCCGCAGCTGGGCGAGCACCGAAGCCACCTCGTCCTCGGGCAGCGCCACCCAACCCCGCCCCGCGGCCACATCCTCGGCGATCTCGGCCGGAGCATCCACCCACCCCGAGGACACCAGACTGTAAACCTGCACCCGGCCCCGCTCATCAACCCGGGCCGCCCACCACAACCGCCGCCGCCCCGCCGCATCCACCGTCACCAAATACCGCATCACACAAC
>NZ_JCALCF010000100.1:0-314 GCF_059812185.1 Mycobacterium sp. NGS67 | reverse complement strand
GTACCGGTCGACACGTAAATCGGTGTTTTCGGTGAAGTACCACGTGATTTGGTGCCCGAAGTACCGCCGTGATGTGTTGCGTGGGCCAATCCAGAAGCGGTTGAAGCAGATCATCGGAGAGGTGGTCGCCGAGTTTAACGGAATGGTGATTGAGGTCGAGACGATGCCCGATCATGTGCATCTGCTCGTCGAGCTGCCACCGCAGGTGGCGGTGTCAAAACTCGTTCAGATTCTGAAAGGGCGCTCGTCGCGGCGTCTTCGGCAGGAGTTCGCGCATCTGGCGCGGATGAAGTGTTTATGGTCCCCGTCCTGGT
>NZ_JCALCF010000010.1:0-213273 GCF_059812185.1 Mycobacterium sp. NGS67 | reverse complement strand
GCACGCCCAGCACGATGCGCGAAGGAGTGGCCTGGTGTGAGGAGGTCAACGCCGATGCGTTCTTGATCACTTTGAACAAATCAGATCGTGATTATTCGCCGACGACGATGTACCGCGACTTCGCCCTGAGTCCGAAGTTATTCCATTGGGAGTCTCAATCGACCACCTCTTCAATGTCGCCGACGGGGCAGCGGTACATCCATCATCGTGAGCGAGGTTCCCACATCCTGCTTTTCGTGCGCCGAAACAAGAGCAATGCTCTCGGCGCGTCGCCCTATGTGTTCTTGGGACCGGCTGAATACGTGTCGCACGAGGGGGACCGCCCAATGGCGATCACGTGGCAGCTCCGTCATCCGATGCCGACAGAGGTGTACCAGGCGTCGACAGTAGCCGTGGCCTAGCAGACGCGCACCGACGCTGATCGCGCGAACCGCACTTCTAGTCTCTGACCAAGGAGGAGACACATGGGGACAGACACACTGAAGAATTACGTGCTGGCGCTGGCCGACGCCGACGATTCACTCAGTGAAGCGGCACAATACGCGGTACTGGCCGCGCTCGAAGATCCCGACGTCTTGTCGGAGGCACTCGGGGGAGCCGACGCGTCGTCGCATATCGCGGAAAGCTTGACGGCAGCAGACGATTCACCAGAAGAACCGGTCGGCGCTTACCTAGCGTCGATCACGGTTTCCGGATTCCGCGGCGTCGGGCAGGAGGTGAGCGTCGCGCTCCAACCGGGTCCCGGCCTCACGGTGATCGCGGGACGCAACGGCTCAGGGAAGTCGACACTTGCCGAAGCGTTGGAACTGGCGCTCACCGGTGTCAACTCGCGGTGGAAAGACAAGCCGGTGGTGTGGTCGCAGAACTGGCGCAACCTTCATGCCGGCGATCCTGCCCGGATCCGAATCGGCATCGCCGAAGAAGGTTCGGGCGCGACGACCATCGGTGTCGACTGGGCCGCCGGTGACGTCCCGGTCGAGCAGATGAAGCGATGGGTTCAGCGCAAAGGCCAGAAACAGGAACCCGTCACTGCGTTGGGCTGGGAAACCGCCCTGACCATGTATCGACCGCTGCTGAGCTACGACGAACTCAGCAGCATCCTGGAGGGCAAGCCCAGCGAGTTCTATGACCAGCTCTACCGTCTTCTTGGTCTTGAGCAATTGACCACTGCCATCGGCCTTTTGGATGCGGAGGTCAAAAAGCTCAAGGAACCTTCGATTGAATTGAAGAGGATCAGCGACGTACTCAAGCGTGGCCGTGACAGTCTGAATTGGCCCCAGGGGGACGGCTTGAAGTGGCCCCACCTGTTGGGCAGCGGGGTGTTGGTGTGACGGTCTGATTTGGCCCCACCTTTGCGACACGCCGCGACGGTTGTGACGGCTTGATTTGGCCCCACCTCAGCGTGGTCGGCATCCGGATAGCCCGGATCGCGGATCACGAGGGTGGTGACTGGAAAGTGAGTGCGCGGGTGGAGCAGTTTGCGGCGATTCGCCGCGATCATCGGGTGGAGGGGATGTCGATTCGGGCGCTGGCTGATAAGCACCACGTGCACCGACGCACGGTACGCCAGGCGCTGGAGTCGGCGATCCCGCCGGAACGCAAAGTGCCCGAACGGAATGCGCCGCGGCTCGAGGGGTTCAAGTCCGCGATCGATGAGATGCTGCGCAGCGATCTGGAGGCACCCAAAAAGCAACGCCACACCGCCCGACGTATCTTGGCCCGGCTCGTCGATGAGCATGGCGCAGTGGACTTGTCGTATTCGACGGTGCGCGATTACGTCGGCAAACGCCGCCGGCAGATCTTGGCCGAGGCTGGTCGGCCGGTGGAGTTGGGTTATGTGCCCCAGACCCATCCGCCAGGAGCTGAGGCGGAAGTGGACTTTCATGACCTGTGGGTGATCCTGGGCGGGGTCAAGACCAAGACCACCCTGTTCACCATGCGCTTGTCGTATTCGGCGCGCGCGGCGCATCGGGCGTTTTTGACCGAGGGACAAGAGGCTTTCCTGGAAGGCCACGTGTATGGGTTTGACCGCCTCGGTGGGGTGCCCGTGGACAAGGTGCGTTATGACAACCTCAACAGCGCGGTCAAAAAGGTGCTGTTCGGGCGCTCTCGGCAGGAGCATGAGCGCTGGATCGCCTTTCGCAGCCACTACGGTTTCGAAGCCTGGTACTGCCAGCCCGGCCATGAAGGCAGCCACGAAAAAGGCGGCGTGGAAGGCGAGGGTGGGCGGTTTCGTCGCAATCACTGCGTGCCCATGCCCGTGGTGGACTCCATCGACGAACTCAACGCAGTGCTGGCCGCCGCCGATGACGCCGATGACGCCCGCCGGGTCGGTAACCGCTCGAGCAGTGTGGGTCAGGACTGGGCGTTCGAACAGACGCTGCTGGGCCCGCTGCCACTCGAATCCTTCGATACGGCACTGACGTTGACGCCCCGAGTGGACCGTTATGCCCAAGTGGCGGTGCGCTGCAATCACTATTCGGTGCCGGCGCGCTTCATCGGCCATCGGCTTCGGGTCAAACTGTCGGCCTCGGCAGTGGTCGTCTATCACCGCACCACGGTGGTGGCCCGCCACCAGCGTGCGGTCGGCAAAGGCGTCAAAGTCCTTGATTTAGACCACTACCTGGAAATCCTGCTACGCAAGCCCGGCGCCCTGCCTGGTGCCACAGCACTGGCCCAGGCCCGGGCGGCCAAGGTGTTCACCGCCGAGCACGAAGCATTCTGGGTCGCCGCCCGCAAAGCCCACGGTGATGCGATGGGTACACGAGTGCTCGTCGAAGTGCTGCTGCTGCACCGCCATCTGGATCGCCTCGACGTGCGCGCCGGCATCACCGCGGCACTGGCGGTCGGGTCCACCAACCCCGATGTGGTTGCGCTAGAAGCACGCAAGGCCACCGAACGCCGGGCCGCCAAGGCTGTCCCCGATGACCCCGACCGAGCCGCGCGTGTGGTCGTGCTGGCCGAGCATCGTGCGGTCGCTGTGCCGGCTGATACCCGACCGTTGCCCTCGGTGGCCCAGTACGACGTCCTGCTCGGGCGAGAGACCTCATGACAGCGCGGCGCAGCGTCACCGATCAGGCCGCCACTGCAGCGATCGAACAGGGCTGTCGGATGCTGCGCCTGCCAACGATTCGAGACCGCTTCGCCGAAATCGCCGCCGCCGCCGAGCGTGAACACTTGTCCTACTTAGGGTTTCTCTCCGAGCTGGTGATCGCCGAATGCGATGACCGCAGCCACCGCCGCGCTCAACGTCGTGTGCGTGATGCTGGGTTCCCGCGCCCGAAACGGCTAGAAGAGTTCGCCTTTGACGCCAACCCAGCGATCAACCCGGCCGTCATCGGGCAACTCGCCACCTGCGCCTGGGTGAAGGCAGGAAACCCGTTGTGTTTGATCGGTGACTCCGGTACCGGCAAAACGCATCTGCTCATAGCGTTGGGCACCCTGGCCGCCGAAGCTGGCCACCGGGTCCGCTACACGCTGGCCAGCAAGTTGGTCAACGAACTCGTCGAAGCTGCCGACGACAAGCAGCTGACCAAACTGATCAACCACTACGGGCGAGTCGACCTGATCCTGGTTGATGAATTGGGCTACTTACAACTTGACCGGCGCGGAGCAGAACTGTTGTTCCAAGTCCTCACCGAGCGCGAGGAACGCGCGGCCATCGCCATCGCCTCCAACGAACCCTTCTCCTCCTGGACCAAGACATTCACCGACCCACGACTATGCGCCGCCATCGTCGACCGATTGACATTCGCCGGGCAGATCATCGAAACCGGCAGCACCTCCTACCGACTCGCCCAAGCCCGCAAGACCCGACCGCCAGGTGGGGCCAACTCGAGCCGTCACACTGGGGCCAGTTCAAGTTGACATTGCCACAAGCCCATCCTGAGTGCGCACGAGGATTCTCGAGCCGCCACCGCACTCACGCAAATCAAGAAGAGCAAACCGAACCTGGATGTCGTGCGGCCGCTGATCGTGGGTGCGGCGCCTGACTTTCCGGCGCCGTGGTTACAGGCGCGCCAGTTGGTCGTGCCCAGTGCTGACGAAGCTGAACCAAAGCTCGCCGTCCTACGGTCCGCGGCGCAGGCGGAACTGCAAGAGGCCAGCCGTGCGGACTCGGTGGCCGCTGATCGCGCACAGCTCTTGGAGTCGGGTCTGGAGTTTCATGAACAGCACGGCGACCAGTCTTGCCCGGTTTGCGGACAAGGCGTTCTCGACGGAAATTGGGCCGTCGCCGCCCGAGCCGCGTTGGAGCGTGCCGAGAGCGCCGCTCGAGACCTGACCGCAGCCCGGGCCGAGAGCCGGCAAGCTCGGTCGGCGGTACTTAGCATGGTGCGCTCAGTGACACGGCCGCCGCTAACTGCGCCGGACTTGAGCACGCTGGAGGCGGCGCGGTCGGCCTATGACGACTTCGCGGAATTCCCCGTCGACGACAATCAAGCGCTCGTCGACCATGTGAAGACGACGCTGCCGCCGCTGCGGGCTGCGTACGCCGAACTCGCCCAAGAGGCAGCCCAACTCATTCAGGCTCGCGAGGACGCCTGGGGTCCGGCGGCAGTGAAACTTGCCGAATGGCTCAGCAAGGCCGAAGCAGTCGCCGCGGTGGCTACCCAGCGTGCAATCGCTGCGGAAGCACTGAAATGGTTGCAGGACAACGCCGGTCAACTACGCAACGAGCGATTGGACCCGCTGACCGAGAAATCGAAGCAGATCTGGGACGCGCTGCGCCAGGAAAGCAACGTCGCCCTCGGCGCGATCAGGCTCGAAGGACAGAAGACGACTCGGCGAGTTGTGCTACACGCCGAGGTCGACGGATCCGAGACCGAAGCTTTCGGAGTGATGAGCCAAGGTGAACTCCAGGCCCTGGCGCTGGCCATTTTCATTCCGCGCGCAACGTCGCCCGAAAGTCCTTTCCGGTTCCTGGTATTCGACGATCCGATCCAAGCCATGGACCCGTCCAAGATCGACGGGTTTCTCGATGTGCTCACAGAACTAGCCGAAACCCGCCAGGTAATCGTCATGACCCACGACAACCGACTACCGGCCGCTATCCGCAGTTCCCGAGCTCCGGCGCGCATCGTCGAAGTGACGCGAGCGACGAATTCGGCGATAAGCGTGGTGGATTCGACGCGGCCGGCAACCCGCCTGTTGGAGGATGCCTACGCTATCGCGGCCGATGAAGCGGTACCCGAAGACATCAAGCGGTCCGCAATACCAGCGTTGTGCCGCGAAGCATTGGAGTCCACTGCATGGGATACCTACTCGGCAAAAGCCTTCGCGAACGGGCGATCTCGCGAAGACGTCGAACTGACTTGGGAGAGCGCCACCAAGACCACGCGTCGCTTGGCGCTGGCTTTAGTTGGTAATGCCGATGATCAACTGGCCGTTGACAAGTGGAAGGCCGGCGGGCAGGCCCGGCGAGACACGTTGACCGTAGTCACCAAGGGTGTCCATCAAGGGGTATCGGACTATAAGTCAGCGGTGAACGATGCGCGACTCGCTGTCGGTGACCTCGCAAAGGGCACGGCGTGATCGCCCGAACCAAACTGATCGAATATGCCGAGCAGCTGTTGAGCGGCCAGATCGCGCTCGGACCACGTGCCGCGCGCACTGCGGCGCTGCTGACCCGGATGGCGCTCGAGGATTGGCTCGATGAGGAAAGCGCAGCCTGGTGCGCGCCGGGGCAGAAGCCACCTACGACTACGTCGAAACTTGTTGTGCTGGGGCACAAGAAGGGAAACGAGGTCGGGGAACGGGCCAGGAGAATTTGGCACGCATTGAGTCGGGCGGTGCATCACCACGCGTATGAGCTGCAGCCGTCGCAGGCAGAGGTTCGCCACTTGGTTGGTCAGGCGCGAACGCTATTAGACGGCGTCGACGTCACGGTGTAGCAACGCTACCGACGCCACCCCTGACGCCGTCCGCCCCGTCGTCCGGTCCGCGAAGGCTCCACACCGATGTCGTCTTTGAACCATTTCTCGTGCACGGGCGGCAACTCGTCGACTCCGACGAGGATCCCTTCGCTGACCGCACGGAGCAGTTGACGCTTCAATCGCTGATCCGACCGGCTTCGCGTGATGGCGACGCTCTCCTTCGCGACCTCTTGGCGAAACCGGTCGACCACCGCGCTGAGTCGGTCCTCGAGCCGGTCGTCGCCGAGACAGTCCGGATTTCGTCGGACGAAGTCCATGACGGGGTCGACCGAACGGATCATCTGCACTAGCGCCGCGCGGCCTTCCTTCATCAACCTTGCGACATCGTCCAGGTAGAACTGCAGGTTTGCGCGTGGCGCGAGGTTGTCCAGCCCGAATCCGAGAATCCGCGAGATGGCGAGTGCCTCGCTGAGCCGCGGCTCTCGCTGACCGGCCTCGATGCGGGTTATCGCCGACGTGTCGAGCTCGACCGGTGTCTCGCGGCCCAATCTGTCGGACAGTTGTTGTTGAGTCAGGCCAGCCCGTAGGCGCGCCGCCTTCGCGCGTTCGGCGAAAGTGCCTCCGAAGTCGTCATCCGCGGTCTGCATCGCTGCAGTCTATCCTGCTGAACCGCAGAATGTCGGCAGCGCTATGCTACTGTAGTATTGCAGTAGAAAATGCATCAGAGCAGCAACAGTTTCAGTAGTCGCTCTACAGAACGTGATTCGGATCAGCGCCGACTTGTCGGTGCCCCGCTCTACACTGACGCTGCTACCAATCGCCACGCACTAGCACGGCGGTAATCACTAGCTGCCGACATCAACCGGTGCCGGCACCAGCAACTCGCCTAGCGAGGAGAACCCGAAGGAGGTGCGCATGACGTCGTACAACGAGATCATCCAGGGGGCCAGCCCGTGGCAAGGCGTGCTGGACACCTCCGTCATGACCGACGACCTGGTCAGTGCCGGACACCGCTTGGCCGATGCTGCGAAAGTCGGCAACTGGCCCGAGGTGATCAAGGTGCTCGACCTCGAGTGGAGCTGGCTGGTGATCAACCAGTGGCGACCGGGCGGTACCGCGTGGTTCACCGTCCTGCACCAAGCGGCCTGGCACGGCGCGCCCACCGCGGTGGTCCAGGAATTGCTCGACCGCGGTGCAGGCCGCTCGCTGCGGGACGCCAAAGGGCGCACCGCGTTCGACGTTGCGGTCGCGCGCAACCGGGCACAGACCTTGAGGCGGATGTTGCAGCCGCCGCGGTCACCGCTTTCGGATCAGCAGATCCGAGCGCTCGACGCGCGACTCGCCGAGCTCATCGACGGCCGCATCCAGGGACGCATCTACGACGGCGACTTGAGCAAAGTTCTGCGCTATCCGCCGGTCGAAATCCTGCACGAGCTGCCCAGTCAACGACTGTGGTTCCCGCTGCCCGCCAAATACGGCTTCCACATCGAGTTGCAACGCGGAGCACTCGAAGTGAAGAGCTGGTGCGGCTTGGTCGAAGGGTCGGGACAAACCCACCTGGTCACACCGGAAGGAACGGTCCTGGTCGATCAGGGATTCGTCTGACCACCCGCGCGATGACTCGCCATACATCCGAACTAGAGGAGGAAACTATGAATTTGACTACTGCACAACGTGATCGCGCCTGCGGCGCACTGCTCGGCATGGCAGCCGGCGACGCCCTGGGCGCCGGCTACGAATGCCAGCCCACGCTGGCTCCCGACGCCCCGGTAGACATGATCGGCGGTGGCCTGGGATCTTTCAAACGCGGCGAGTGGACCGACGACACGTCGATGGCCATCGCGATCGCCGAGATCGCCGCCACCGGTACGGATCTGCGAGACCAGGATGCGCAAGACCGCATCGTGCGGCGCTGGTGCGAATGGGCCAAGACGGCGCCAGACGTGGGCATGCAGACACGTTCAGTGTTGACGGCCGCAGCGGCCCACGGAATCTCTGCAGATACCGCACGGGAAGAGTCCGCTGCTCTACACCAACGCACCAAGAAGACGGCCGGCAATGGATCGCTGATGCGGACCGCACCGGTCGCCCTGGCCTATCTCGACGATGAGCAAGCACTGGTCGAGGCTGCGCGGGCGGTGAGCGAGCTGACGCATTACGACCCAGACGCCGGCGACGCCTGTGTGCTGTGGTGCCTGGCAATCCGGCGCGCCGTCCTCACCGGAAAACTCGACGTGCGAAAAGGTCTGGGCCGCATCGACGCCGAGCGACGTGACCTGTGGTCGTCGCGGCTCGACGACGCCGAGGCAGCGTCGCCGTCGCATTTCGCCACGAAGAACGGCTGGGTGGTCGCTGCGCTGCAAGGCGCCTGGTCGGCGATCGTGAATACCCAAGTGCCGGTAGAGAATCCCGCCGCGGAGACATTCCGAGTGGATCACCTGCGCCTGGCGTTGGAGGCTGCGGTGCGCGGCGGTCACGACACCGATACCGTCGCGGCTATCGCAGGCAGCCTGCTGGGGGCGGCATACGGGGCATCGGCGGTTCCGTCCCGATGGCGGTTGCTGTTGCAGGGTTGGCCCGGGTTGAGAACGCGTGGTCTGGTCCAGTTGGCGACGAACATCGTCGACAAAGGCCAGCCCGACACGTTCGACTACACCTACAAGGGGTTCCCCGAGGTCCGAGGGCCCGTCCAGCATCCCTACGACGACAAGGTCTGGATCGGCGGGATCGCCGGCTTGCGAGATCTGCCGACGGGAGTCGACGCGGTCGTGTCGCTGTGCCGAGTCGCCGATGCTCAGTTACTGGCCGGTGCGCACCACCTCGATGTCCGACTCATCGACTGCGACGCCGAGAACGACCACCTCGACTTCGTCCTGCTGGACACGGTGCGCGCGATAGAGCAGCTGCGCGCCGAGGGGCGGACGGTGCTTATCCACTGCGTCCAGGCGCAGAGCCGCACGCCCACCATCGGGGCGCTGTACGGGGCTCGGCGCAGCGGAGTCGACGTCGACGAGGCGTTGCGTGATGTGGTCGCGGTCTTGCCGGGAGCATCTCCGAACCGGGATTTCCGCGCTGCGCTGCGGCGATTGCACCCGCCAGTCGCCGCGGGGCGGTGACGGTGGCGCCGGGCGGGAGGCGGTAACCGACTCGCGGCACGCAGCGCGCCTCCACCAAAAGTCTCAACTACAGCTTTACCCTTCCAACGTGACAGTCGGGGAGTGCTTACTGCTGCCGGAGTTCCAGGTCCTGTCGGAGCTGGACTTCGAGACCGAGATCCCGTGCATCTGCCGGAAGTTCTGCGACGAGGCAGACCATTCGGCGGACTGGTGGGTCACGCTGTCCTGCGGGTGCTCGTATCCGTTCTGCAACAAGGCATTACGGATGTCGAAGATGCGGCTCAGAATCCGTCCGCTGACGTGTCGGCTGTGCTCGACGCCCGACATCACGATCAGCCGCGTCAAACGGACGTAGCCGACGCGGTTCAGCACACCTTGGAGATCTGTCACCCTCGCGGTGTTCAATCGTGTGATGGGGGATAACCCAACGCAGTCGGTGACGACGACGTCCAGCGCCGCGCCCCGCCTGGCCAACCCCGCCGAGCGCAAGGTCTACCAAACCCTCCTCGACCAGCTCGACCCGAGCAGCCAGGTGATCCCGAACCAACGCGTCACCGACCACCTCAAGGACCACGAGGTCGACTTCGTCGTGGCGATCGAGGGCGCTGGCATCATCTGCGTCGAGGTCAAGGGCGGCGAGGTCTGGCACGACGGCAGGTCGTGGCGACAGCGCCGCAACAACGACCATCATGAGATCAACCCGGTGCGGCAAGCCCGCGACGCCTGCTATGCGCTGAGAGCCTTCGTGGAAGGCGACGACCGCTGGTCCCAAGGACGACTCCGCTGGGACCATGTCGTCGTCCTGCCGAATGCCGAAATCTCTGACGATTTCGCATTGCCCGACTGCCCGCGCTGGAAAGTGGTCGACCGCAACGACCTTCCGACGCTCGTGGACAAACTCACCTATATCTTGAGCAGCCAACAGCTCGACCGTCCCCTGCTCACGGCCAGGGGAATCGAGCAGCTCTCGACTGCGTTGAGCGGCAGGGGATTGCCGCAACGCAACGTGGTCGCCCGGGCACTGGCGAACGAGGACGCCGCCGACACGCTCACCGAGCACCAGTCCGTCATCCTCAACGCCATCCAGCTGCTGAACCGAGTCGAGATTCGCGGGGGCGCGGGCAGCGGCAAGACGTTCCTCGCGGTGGAGCAGGCGAGAAGACTGTCAGCGAAGGGGCAGCGGGTCGCCCTGGTCTGCTACTCCCACGGTCTGGCCTCGTATCTGGAGCGGATCACCGCGCATTGGCGTCGTCGTCACCAGCTGGCGTATGTCGGTGAGTTCCACGATCTCGGGGTGCGGTGGGGTGCGCCGAAGGGCCCGGACGAGTCGCTGCGGACCGAGGAGACGGTGCAGTTCTGGGAGCACGACCTCCCCGCCCAAATGACCGATCTGGCAGCGCAACTCGCTCCCAATCAACGCTTCGACTCGATCGTGGTCGACGAGGCGCAAGACTTCGCCGACGCGTGGTGGGACCCACTGCTCGCGGCGTTGAAGGACGACGAGACCGGCGGACTCTACGTCTTTTCCGACGAAGGCCAGCGGGTCTTCAGCCGGCACGGCTCGCCGCCGGTACCGCTTGTCCCGTTGGTCCTCGACCACAACCTGCGCAACACCCGGCAGATCGCCAACGCTTTCCAGCCGCTCGTCGACCACCCGATGCGTTTCCTCGGCGGCGACGGCCCCGCCGTCAAGTTCGTCGCCTGCCAGACCGACGACGCCATGGACGTGGGCGACGACGAAGTCGAACTGCTACTCGACCAGGGCTGGCGCCCCGAGGACGTCGCCCTGCTGACCACCGGTTCCCGGCATCCCGAGCAGCGGGAACGCCAACAGGCCGGCAATGCCGCCTACTGGGACAGCTTCTGGGATGTCGACCAGGTCTTCTATGGGCACGTCCTGGGTTTCAAGGGGCTGGAGCGTCGTGCCGTTGTGCTCGTCGTCAACGAGAAGTCCGTCTTCGAGCGGTCTCGCGAACGCCTGTATGTCGGACTCTCCCGGGCGCGCGACCAACTTGTGGTCTGCGGTGACCCCGGCTTCATTCGCGACGTGGGTGGTTCGGATCTGGCTCGACGGTTGGGCATTGCGTCGAGCTAGAAGTTCGATGCGTGTCGTGCCAGGCGGCCCAGATCTCGGGGCGAAGGCGGCCACGGTCGGGTACCGCCAAGCCGGTGCTGCGGGCCCAGGCGCGGACTTCGGAGGTGGACGGTGTCGGTGCCGCCGGCGCCTGGTCAAGGTGGGCGATATCAATCCTGGCCGGTGAGATACGTTGCGCGACAGCATGTTCAGTTTTGGCCCACTCGCTGGCTGCGGCGAGGAACCGGTAGGTCCATTCCTCGGCGAGCTGTCGCGTCTCGCAGAACACGATGGGTACGTTCGGCCAGCGAATCTGGAGTTCGGCGAGTCCGTCGGCGACCACTGCGGGTCGGACATGCTCTAGCCTGAACAACTGCGAGTAGCGATCCTCGACGACAACCGCTGCCCGTGGGAGCGCGGCCAGGTCGCCGACCTGATAGCGCAGCTTGCCTCCGGTGAGGCTGCCGACCAGGTCGGCCAAGGACTTGCGTTCCACGCTGGCGACCAACTGATCGTCGACGACGATCCCGTAGTCCCCGCACGGCAGCGCGCGCTTGACCGTGCTGACCTGCTGGGTCGCGAACCGATAGGCGTACTGCTCGTGGCTGTCGACGACGATCTGCAGCTCCTCGATGCCGTGCGCGCGGGCGGTCGGGGTGCGGACGTTCGGGCGCGCCTGCTTGCGGGTGCGCGGCGACTGCCAGAACACCACGTCGCGCCCACGAGCTTGGGTGAACACGAGCTGGGAGCGGTTGTGTCGGGACCGGTCGGCGATCACGTCGATCGCCGCACCGCGCCGACTGCACGACCGCAGTGGCACCCGTTCGACGATCACCGGATTATCGGGCCAGTCATCCAGCGGTACCGGGTAGGCGAACAAGGCCTTCTCCCGCGGCCACGTCCCCGAGGTGCGGAACAACAGATCGCCGCCAGGAAGCGGGACTCTGAGCAGAAACCCCAGCCGCGAATCCTCGACGGGGTTGACCGCGATCAACAGCTCCACCACAGGCGCACAGTCTGCCACTGGGGTGAATGCGTGGCCTTTGTGCTATAGCAAATCTGTGAGGTAACGCCACAGGGAGGACGCCGCATCATGACCGTTTCACGACGCATCGCCACAATCGTCATGCTCGCCGGGTTAGCTGTCGGGTCCGTTGGTACCGCATCGGCGGCGCCGACTATGGACGGCCACTACCTCGCGACGGTGACCTCGGCCTCGGGCGAAATCACTACGAGCGATTGGTACTTCACGCCGTGTGGTGAGGGATGCGCTGCGGTCGCCAGCTCACCCGGTGGCCCAGCCTTCGGTACCGCCCGGATGGCCGACGGACAATGGTCACTGGTCTGGCATTCGGATGCGTTCTGTCCGGGCGGTTCGCGGGTGCCGGGGGTGTATGTCAGTTATGCCACCTGGGATTCGGAAACCCTTGCAGGCAAGGATGATTCGGGTATAGATACGCCGATATGCGGGTCGGGAGGTCGGCCGCCGCGGGTGACTCAGCAGATGCAGCTCACGCCGGTCCCGTAGCGACACTCGGCGGAACCGGGCTGAAGCGAAATTGCCTCGCCTGCAACGTCATACCGTTGCGACAGTCAATCCCAGGTCGACCGCTCGAGCCGCGAGCCTGTCGTCGAACGTGGCTATGGTGGCGTTGCACTGCGACGCGGTGTACAGCACGCAGCAGTCGGGCATCCTCAGCTTGGTGGTGGCACGTAGCTCACCTAGGCGGCGCGCGGCGCCGGCCGGGAGGTCCAGGCTCTCGATCTGCAACTGAGTCAGCAGTCGGTCGAGCTGCTCGGTGCTGCCGGTTCGGGCGGGACCGACGTAAACCTCGGCGAGGGTGACGACGCTAGCAGCGAAACTGTCCAACGCGTGCGCCCTGAGCAGAGCAGTCGCCTCGACATGGTGCGCATCAGCCAGCTCGAAATGACCGATCAGGACGCTGGCGTCGAGGATGATCACTCCGGCCAGTCCTCGCGAAGCTCCCTGAGATAGTCACTTCCGTAGACCCCGGCCAGTGCGCCACTCGTTTCTTCTATTGCGCGCTCCCGTTGGCTGACGGCGGCAGAGTCATTGTGCGCGATCGTATTTCGTCCTACGAGGATCAACCGGCGCAACAGCGCACCCGGCTTATGGGCAAGATCGGGCCACTCACGGCGCGCGACTTCCAGTGCGTCGCTGATGTCGTTGGTCTCTGTGATGGCATGGCGACGGTGAGCGGTCGGCATCGCCGAAGTGTAACACTACCGAGGTAGGTGTGACACCGCTGGTGCTCACATCGGTGCAGCTCGTCGGTAGATACAACGGCGCGGAGTCATCCGGAAGGGTGCGCCGCTAGCGCTACTCGACGTTGACGCCGTAGTCCAACGCGATGCCGCGAAGACCGGAGGCATACCCCTGGCCGATCGCCCGGAATTTCCATTCCCCGGAATGCCGGTAGAGCTCACCGAAAATCATCGCGGTTTCCGTTGAGGCATCTTCGGTGAGATCAAAGCGCGCGAGTTCAATGCTGGTCGCCTGATCGACGACTCGGATGTAGGCGTTCGTGACCTGACCGAAGTTCTGCCGTCTGTTGTCGGCCTCGTGGATGGACACGGAGAAGAAAATGTTGGTGATTGTCGGCGGCGTATTAGCGAGGTCTACGTTGATGATCTCGTCGTCGCCGCCGCTACCGCCGACCAGATCGTCACCCGTGTGCTCGATCGTGCCTTCCGGGGTCCGGGGATTGTTGTAGAAGACGAAATGGCTGTCGGAAAGCACCTTCTTGCCGGAGCCGGTCGCGAACGCGCTGGCATCGAGGTCGAAATCGGCGCCGGCGGTCGCGCGGGCGTGCCATCCCAAGCCAACCGCTACTGCGGTCAAATTAGGCGCCTGCTTGGCAAGCGAGACGTTGCCCCCTTTGGCCAGCTTGACCGACATCGATACCTCCGTGAACACACATCGTCGTTGGCGAGTCCTCGCGCTCGATACTAGTAACCGGCAGTCAACCCCCGAAATGGCGGGCGCGGAGAGCGAATGTCCGGGACTGGCGACACCCCTCGAGCGGGCGTCGCCTTACGCCAACGATGCCCACGATGTGGCGACCTGAATGTATTGACCGTGACTAGTAATCTCCAGCCACTCCGCGCGGTCGCCAAATGGCAGATGCTCTTCGAGGTCATTTGTGATGGTCGTGTACCAATCACCGGAGTAGTCGCCGGTCTTGCAGACGTTGATGGCAGCCAGATAGAGGCCACGAATGGTGAACCGCACGACGGCTAGCTGCTGCAGCACTCGGGGGTCGACACCTGAATCCACCGGCGCCCAGGCAGTCGCGATGCTGAATTGCCGGACTTTGGAAGCGAGGTCGCGCCATGCCATCACTTCGTTGATCGACCCCCAGTCGTCCGTGGCCGTCGTCACCCAGTGATCGCCGCGGCGCACTGCAACGTAGTTGTAACGGCCGCCCCCTTTCTCGAACCGCACGACCGAGCCGTCCATCGGTTCAGCCGGCAACGCACGAGTAGAGGGACGCATAGCCTGCGGAGTCAGGTGCGCCTGCATCATCGTGAGGTCATATCCCAAGGGATCTGCAAGTTCAGGCACCAAGCGAGGGATAGTGCGGGGGTTGCCGTCTAACAGTTCCGGCGTCGCCTCGTTGGCTTTGATGGCGCAGATGCGGACTTCGGCAGCCACCTTCGAACCGTTGATGTCGGCCCAACACACGGTCAGTAGGCCGCGGTCTCGCAAGTGCCTGATCATCGGAAGATAGCGCTGACTCATCTGCGGCGTGAGTTGACCAATCCGCTCGTTGTCGATGCGGACGTCGACCAGGGACTTACGGCCCTCTTGACCGCGTTCGCGCAAAGTGACGAACAGTACGCCGTGGCCGCTGCTGGGAACGAACTTGAGGAGGGCGTCGTAATACTCGTCTTCTTTCGTGACCTGAACGATCGAGGAACGCGGCAACATGGTGAATGGCTCTGCCGGCGGGTTGTTCCGCGGCAGCGCGTTACCGGGGTCGCCCAAGGAGATCTGCACTGCGGTGCGGAACTCGAGACCGTCCCACCCGTCGAATTCGTGTGCCCAGACCCTCCCCTTTGTGGTTGGGATGAGTCCGGATGCGACCACGCGACGCACGACTCCAGCCCAAGCGATTTCGGCGTCGGCGCCTAGATAGCCGACGGTTCGCCCGTCTATGCGAACTGAGATCGCCCACGTACCACGTGTCCCGCTCGGTTCGGGAACCAGCGCCACTTCCGGATTCAGTGTTTCACTGTCGCCGGCCCAATCCGGTGGGAAGAGACTACGGACCGCGGACAGGAAATCGGGTTCGATATCCAATTCGTAGTCGCACCAACGCTCGTCGGTCCAGAGACTATAAGACCCGGGCATGCAACACCTCCTCCCAGCTATCCCGTCAGACGTCCGTCGAGGAACTTTGACACCAATGGCGGCACCGGGGCCAGTGATTCGTTCCCCGCCACTTTGCAGTTCCAGAGTTGCCCGGATTGCTCGCCAACCACGATGTGGTGCGCATCGGAGCCGATGAGCATGCGTTTGGTCGAAAGCACCCGTCCATGCTGGCGCGCCTCGGCACGAGTGGGTGGTCGCATGCTCGAGCACGCGGGGCAAAGGAACAGGCCGGCGAAAGGAACTATCCCGCATCGTTTGCAGATTGCAGCCTGACAACAGTGACACCCAACCAAGCCGTCCGCGCAGCGCGGACAAACTGGTTCTGAGCAGTAAGCACATCGCGTGTCGTCCGCGCCGACGTGCCCTTCTCTGTCGACGATTCCAGCGTCGAGGGGTAGTCCTGTGCCTGGATCGATATGGCGGGCATCGGTTCGGCCGGGAGGCAGGTAAAGCTCGTGTCGCCAGACGCGACCGCCGTCGGCGGTGATCAATTCGTCAACTTGGGCGCTGATGGCGAGCCCGGTCCGTAGCTTTTCGCTAGACCAGCGAAGCTTGAGTGCCTGCGCCAATGCGATTGGCAGCGAACCGAATTGCGGCGCCGATACCTGCACCGTCGGCATCCATGCCTGCAACGCGTTGCGCGTGGTATCTGGCGGACTTTGGCTATCACGCGACTGAACATCCCCGACCGGTCGCACTTTGCGAGTCACGTCAACCGCATTGAGCACCGACGAGTAAGTCAGCCTGTGCGGATCGACGAACTCTACAACCTCGTCGGCGTCGCCAACTCCGAGATACCGCGACAACAGGGTGGCCGATACGGCCTGCGGTGAGTCGACGATCGTGTACCACGTCGCGCTGCCTCCGACGCGAACCCCGAGGACCAGCAAGGAAGCAAGGCCGACGATGACGGCCTCGCTGGTCCCGGCGACGGCGTGCGCCCGGATGCGCGGGATCGGCTTCCACCCCTCTACTGCCCAGCCGCAACCGGTGGATGCCTCATCCCAGTTGCTGACGGCATCGTTGGCGCCCGACTCGTCGATGGTTCGGTCGATCAGCCCGAACTGGGTGACGACGACATCCTGACCGGTGCGGGTCCATCTCACCGTGAATTCGGTGGGATCCACCGGCTGCGTATCATGCAGTGCGCGTTGAACTTCCGCTGGTACCGGGCCCGCGTAGGTCGGCAGCGCATCGACCGCAGGAAACTCGTCGGCGACCAACCGCGCGAGATCCTCGTCCGGATGGGCGAACGATCGTGCGCTCCGACCGGTGGCCGAACCAGCCGTCCAGGACGCGCGGAAGAATCGCTTCGAGTGCACCACCAAATGAGCGACATCCAGTGGTACTTCGGCGTCGAGCGGTTCGATCACGGGACGGACTTGGGCGCCGAGCTCGCGGCTGGCCGCCAGGCGCAACCGATATGAGCTGTCAATTTCGTTCGGACCGAATGTAACCCATCGATCGATCCCACCATCGCGTAGGACAAGCTGCTCGACCGCATCACCGCGGTTGAGCACAACCGTTACAGCGTCAGAGTCGGCCCCGGTGAGGACCATCGCGCCGGATATGGCCAGATGCGAAGGCAGGCCAGTCAACTCTTGCGCGGTGGCAGAGGACAAATGCGCGCAGGCAGTGCACAATTCGCCTGTCCCGCAATCACTACACACCTGACGGGAGCAGATCGGGCACTTCCGGACCATCGGGTCACACCCGCAATCGGAGCAGGCGGCGCGCCGACACACCACACATTGGCCTTGCGATACCGCATGTGTCGCCGACAGACACCGTCGGCACACTTCGGCTGAGCACGAGGGGCAGGGGAGGGACGCCGGATCGGCTACGGGGTCACACGCGCGACACGCCCACGTCTCACATGCGCTGCACAATGCCGAAGTGCCGGGAGCGTAGAAGTGTCCGTCCCGACAGACACCGAAGTCGTTGAGCCGGAACTTGATATCGTCGAGCTTGGGTGCAACGGACACCCCGTCAAAGGTTCGGTAGGTGTGGGTGGCGGTCCCGTGTCCACGCCAGGTCTCGACAATTTCGAAACCTGTGGAGACACACGTCGTGAACTCACAACGTGTGCGCTCCAAGAGCGCGCTGCCGATTTCAGGAGGCATCGCCTGGGTGTTCGGCAGTCCGCCGTCGGTGACTTGGACTCCCAGGGCATCCAAGGCGGCGCGGTCGGCGGGTACCAGCTCGAGACCCCGCTCCACCGAACCGAGTTCGGCAACGGGTCGGATCTGGCGATCGGCCAGTTCACACTCCGAAGGTGTCGGAAATTGCGTAATCGAGGTGCGTGTCTCGTCCGCACGTCGACCGACGCGAGCCCCAGGCGCACCGTCCGAACAAAGAACGTCGTACCACGCGAATTGCTGTGCTGCAGAGAAAGATTCCGGCACCGCAACCCAGTTGCGCACCGATTCACTGCCGTCATGCACGGCCACCAGTACGGCTTCGTTTCGGCGTTCTATCGATACCCGCGTTTCGGCAAGTTCTGCCTCCGCGAGGATCGCGTTCTCGACCGACTCTGCTCGCCACCGCATGGGAGCCGCACGTTCGCTGGTGACCACTTGTTCACCTTCGTCGACGGCCATTGCTGTCCGTTCGACGAGACGGCTGGGTTCGAAGTACATATCGACGAACTTTGACCGCCGGGTGACCAGCACGCGTGGCGGATTTGGTGGCGGCGCCTCGGAGCGAAGGTTGGCGAGTAGGACTGCGACCCCCGCCGAAGTCTCACCGTCAGCGGCAACGGCGGAATGAACCGGCAGGTCGCCGGCATCGAAGCGGTCGATTTCCGATCCGAGACGCTCAGCAACTGAGAGCTCGACTTCGACCGTGGCCGATCTGCGTAACAGTAGGCTGACGGCGCTCGGCGACGGCGGCGCATCGGTGAGGTCGCGCACCGTCAGTCCGGCGTCTGCCGGTAGGCCGTTGGCAACGGCGTACGCGCGCAGCCGAATTCGATCCGGATCGTCGACGTCCTCGTCGCGGACGATCAAGGACGGAAACGCGTGGCCCGGCCGTGTGAGCCTCGCCGTCCGTTCACCGACGAAAAGCATTGCGCCTCGGTTGAGCCGCCACGCGAGGGCGAACTTCTCGTCAAGTTCGGGCGCCCGCTCGGGTTCGCCGCAACCGAGACACAGTCCGCCGGTGTATTTTCGGCACAAACCGCAGCACGACACGTCGCAGACAGCGCAGTCCGCGAAGACTCCGTCTTCACCGCAAGCCGTGCAGAGCGCGTTGTCGCACGAATCGCACCGCACGCCTTCCGATTCGTCGATCCAGTGCGAACCGGAGCACAGCGCAAGGATATTGATGGTCCGTCGTGAAGCGTGACTCTTTATCTTCGGAGGTTTCTGCAGGCCCCACTCGTAGGTCAGCGATGCCTCGCTCCCGCGTGGGCCGGCCCATGTCTCTTCGATCAACCAGTCATTTTCCTCGAGGGTGAACGCAAGCATCTTGGCGCGGGCCCTGATGTCGGGCATTCTGCTGAGCCGTTGCTCCTCTGAACTCAGCGCACTTCGTAGGCGCTGCTGGTCCTCGGGGGCGGCCTCGTTGATCTGCGCGTTGTATCCGATCTGTATCCGCTCCAGCTCGCGTTTCCGCTCGTCGATCACTTGCTCGACCATGTCTTCCCGGAGTGCATCGAGGGTGTCGGCCGCTACCCGCTCGAACTCGGCGATCACCTCGGTGGGTTTGCCGAACACTGCTGGCAGCGGCTCGCCGTCCGGCAAGGACCGACGTGGGAGGTGAGTCTTTTTGTTCGCGTTGACCTCGGCCGTGATGACGTACTCCGTTGACTCTGCTTCGCCGACAGTGGTGCGGAAGGTTGCCTTGCCGCTCCACGTGCCGGGGGAGACGAAGCGGCGGCTGACCAGTGTCATGCCGGTGCCGGGCCGCAGCGGACTGGGCCCGGGGTCGTCGGGGACCACTGGGACTGTCGCGTGCATATCGCCGCGCACTTTGAGCAGATCGAGCAATTCGTCGAACACGGGCGATCCGACGGCGCACAGTTCGGCATCCGGGTGATGGTCCATGCCGAGCCGATCGAACGCGACATGAAGAAGTGTGCGACCGTCGAGTTCCTCGTCGAAACTCTCGTCGAATTGAACCGTCATGAAGGCGCCTTCGCCCTCACCGGTGTCGTGCAATATCCGTGCATCAAGCGCGTTGAAGACCTTGCGCACCCATTCCTGGACCTTTCGTTGCCGGATACGTGCGCGTTCAGCGACTTCCGGAGCCAGTTCGTTGCTGCCGGCTTTGGTGAGTTCTTTGCGATGCTCGAACGCGGCCGCCATCCAGCTACTGAGTCCGGTATCGGCGGCGATCAAGGTCGACGCGCGTTGTCGCGCATCCGCGAGCTCCGAACCCAACTGTGAAAGGAGGCGGCCCATTCGAGCGTCGTCTTCGGCGAACAACGCTTCGAGGATGCGGGATTCGAAGGTCGCGGACTTCGATTCGTCGAGTTCGCCCAGGATGGTGGTGACCTGGCCGAACAACAACTCGAACATACGCAGTTTCTCGGCGAGTAGGCGATAGACGTGTTCGTCGATAGTGTTGCGCGCGTACAGATTTGCCACGAACACCTCGTCGCAGGGTTGGGTGAGACGGTCCACCCGACCGATGCGTTGTTCAATGCGCATCGGGTTCCACGGGAGGTCGTAGTTGAGCACACAGTTGCAGAACTGCAGGTTCTGGCCTTCGGCGCCGGCGTCGGTGGAGATCATGATCGGCGCCTCACCGGATCGAAACGCCGCGACGGTGGCGGCGCGCTCACTGCTCGACATGGATCCGTGAAATGCGCGCGCATTCAGCCCTTCTGCGCCGAGGCGGCGCAACAGACCGGTGACAGTGTCTGTGTGCTGCGTGAATATCAGTACCCGGCCGTGTGAGCGAACCCATTCATCGGCGATCCGCAGCGCGGCGTCTTCTCGGGCCGAGCGTTGAATGTCCATTGCGAGGTGCCCGATTTCATGTAACGCTGCGCGCACGCGCGAATCGGAGTGTCGGTCAGCCATCCGTAAGGCCGTGGTGCCCATCGAGAACGGACTTGCGGTCAACCGCAACGCAAGGCTTCGTCGGCGCATACTGTCGCCCGGATCCTGCATGACGTTTCTGAGCAGTTCGGTGCTCAATGCGTAGAGTTCACGCTCGCGAGGCCCGAGATCGATTGGTACGTCGACAGGTCGACGGGTGACCCGATCCACACCGGCCTGAGCCCGTGTCGTGCGGACCATCGCACTACTGATCAGGCGGCGCAGCGCCGCTGGGTCGTTGGGTGTACGCGGATCCCCGCCACGCATGTACTGTCGCTTGAATTCCCGTACTGAACGGAACGTTCCGGGCCGCAGCAGCTCGATCAAGCGGTACAGCTCGAGCAGATCATTCTGAATCGGCGTCGCGGTAAGGAAAAACGCGTACCGACAGGTGTTCGTCAAGGCCGTGATGAGCTCGCGCCTCTTGCGGGCTCCGGACCCCGCGGCGCGGTGTGCCTCGTCGACGATGACGATGTCCCACGGCTTCTTGGTGAGCGTCTTCAAGGTACGCACGCCCAAGTCCAAACTGAGGATGAGCTTTTCCTGGTCACGGACTTGTGGACTGCTGTGCGCCACATCGAAGGTCAGATCGAATTTACTGCTCATCTCTTCACGCCATTGCGCGCGAAGCGTCGCGGGGCAAAGGATGAGTACCTTCTTCGCCAGGCCCCGCAGGGT
Source organism: Mycobacterium sp. NGS67 (assembly GCF_059812185.1). Taxonomy (NCBI): domain Bacteria; kingdom Bacillati; phylum Actinomycetota; class Actinomycetes; order Mycobacteriales; family Mycobacteriaceae; genus Mycobacterium; species Mycobacterium sp. NGS67. Next base: position 192,091 of record NZ_JCALCF010000010.1, on the reverse strand, counting down.
GAGTTCTTTGACGGCGAACCCGGCTTCGACGGTCTTTCCGAGTCCGACTTCGTCGGCCAGTATGGCGCGTCCACGAAGCCGTGAAAGGGCATGCCGCGCAACGGCTTCCTGGTGAGGCATGCGTTCGACATTGGCAACGTCGACCGCGAGGAGCTCGACGAAGTTGTCCAGCGTCGCCAACCTCTCACCCTGCAGTCGCAGCTTCACCAATTCCAGCGTGTCGAAACCGGCGCCCGCGAGTTGTTCGTCGAGTAGATCCCGCGCCACCGTCAAGAAACCAACTGCGCCGTTTACCTTCGCGCTCCAGTCGTATTCCGAGTCCGGATGAAACTGCCGGTCGACGGTCTTCTTACGACTGCGGCCTTCCGTCGTCTTCGTCTTCGTCTTCGTGATGGGTGGATCGACCGGGCCGCGGAACTGCATCGGCGTCCCTGGCGGCAGCAACACCAAGCGATAGGTCTGGTCGACAACCCGAAGCCGTAATAGGCCGCCTTCCTGGCCGTAGTCCTGCAACCGCTCGAGGAGAACTTCACCGCTGAGCTTGCGGCTGCGCGAACTCCATTGAGCGACGAAGTCTTCGCCCTCGAGATCGACGGTGATGTTCGTGCTGTGCTCGGGCAACAGCAGCACCGTGCGCTCATTCGGAGTCAGGACGAGTTCGCCGGTGTCCAGCAGCTGATGGGTTATACGTTTCTCAATCATCGTGCTGCAGTGGGACTCCGAGAGTTTGGGCACCGAGGTCGGTCAGAACGATCGTCTGGTAGGAGTTCGACGAACCGTCGCGCTGGACAGCGCGGCGCTCGATCAGGTTCTTGGCCAGACAATGCTCCAGTGCGGTATTCCAGCGCTTTTCGCCGTTGCGGACATGTCGTAGCGCGCCGAATTGCGGACAGCTCAGCACGCCTTGTCCAAGTGGACGGCCCTCTCCGAGCGATTCCCGACCCAAGACTGCTGCCCGCAAGCTTGCCTCGCCGTAGTGGCCGCGTTTGTAACTCGTGGCCCAGGCCACGGATTGCAGAACGATCAGCTCAGCATTGACCAGCATTTCGGGATCGGCGACCAGATGATCCGGCACCGCTGACCATGGTGCCGACTCTCCGCTGCAAACATCACAACGGGTGATACCGCGGCTTGCGCAATCGCTGACGTCATCGCCGAAATGCTTGGCAACGACTACTCGCCGGCACACCGACTCGTCGGTGGCGTAATCGATCATTGCCTGCAGACGGCGTCGCTGCCAACTGTTCCAGCGCGCCGACTCTCTGGCCAACTCGTGCCGAGGCGCAACTTTGCCGAGCAACTCGACCCGGCGAAGTCTGCGTGAACTGGAGAAGGTGACCAGGCGATCGAGGCTCCACTCGATCAGCTTCTGCTCCAACTCATCCGGGTCATAGCCACGCGTATCCTTCAGTTCCTGAAAGTCCAGCAGGACACGAACATTCGGGCGAGCGCGATTAGCCTGGTAGAAAAGCTCGCGAAACAGGCGGCATTCAGCCGGCGACGTTGGTTCCTTGAAGCCGACGTCGACCGTCCCGCGCGCAGAACAATCCAATCCCTGTTTGAGCACACCCACCCGTTCGAGACGGGCCAGATTGACATTGAGGTCATCGTCATCGATGCCGAGCGCGTCGGCCATCTCGTCGACGTCGAAGACTCGACCTTTGCCGCGTTCCGGACAAGCCCACAAGGCACTGAGGAGACGTTGGGCGACCTCGGCGTCCGCCGTCGACTCGTGGGAACTGATCAGTCCCTTGCGAAATCCTATGTCGCGCTTGGTATACAGCAACAGACAATCGCCGGTGAGTTCCCGTTTTCGCGCTGCCCGTCCCGCTTCCTGCGCATAGCCGTCGAGAGAGTCCGGCAAGTCGTAATGGACGACCCAACCGATGTTCGGTTTGTTGATACCCATGCCGAAAGCCTTGGTGGCGACGATGATTCGGGCGGTGTCGGAGTCGAAGTCCTCCTGAACGGCATCGCGCTGCTCAGGGACCATCCCCGCGTGATACGGCCGTGCAGCGTGACCGGCACGTCGTAGTAGCGCGGCGATCTCTTCGGCGAGCGCCCGACGGGTGACGTACACAATCCCCGGCTTGGAACCGGCCCAGGTCACAAACCGCAGCAGTTCGCGACTCCGCTCACGATCGCTGCTGCACAACGTGACCCGGAACCGCAGATTCGGCCGATCGCTGGGCTCTCGTACCAGCACCGGATCCTGCATCTGCAAAGACGCGTTGATGTCGGTCTCGACCTCTCGGGTCGCCGTCGCGGTGAGGCCGGCGCGCGGCGGTCGGGTGCCGAAGGTCGCGACGGATGACGGGACTTGCCGAAATTCCGGACGGAAATCGTGACCCCACACCGAGATGCAGTGCGCCTCGTCGACCACCACGCGGTTGAGTTCCTGGCGACTCAACGCGCCTCGCAGTACCGGGTCGCGAGCCAGGCGTTCCGGGGAGACATAGAGAAGCCGTACCCGGCCTTCGGCGGTGTCACGCAGAATCTCGGTCTGCACCACCCTCGATGTGGCGCCGGTGATGCCCTGGACCGGACGTATCCCGCGGCGGCCTCGCAGATCGTTCAGCTGATCCTTGATCAGTGCGACAAGAGGGGAAACGATAACCGTTGCGCGCGGTTCGGACGCCAGGAGTGCGGGCAACTGGTAGCACAATGACTTGCCGAATCCGGTAGGCAACACCGCCAGAAAATCTTTGCCGCCGAGGAAGGCGCGCATCACGTCAAGCTGCTTCGGGTGGAGTGCTGTTATGCCGAAGAGTTTTTCGGCGGCTTCGACGAGTTTCGCCGTGGGATCTTCGCCCGGTAGGAGCCGCAGGTCTTCGAGTAGTTGGGTGACGTCGTCGCGTCCGAACGTGAGGGCCGTCGCAAGGTCGGGCCGCGATCCGGTGACGAATTCGATTGCCCGAGTCCAGGCATCGTCGCGGTCGAAGGCCTCATGAATGGCCGGACCCGGCAACGATCCGAGGATGACGTGTTGAGCCTGGGTGGGGGCGTGCAGACGCCGGTCACATACCAGCGCAGCGCCCTTGTCGTCCTCGCGGCGGATGAGCCGGCCGAAACCTTGCGTGAATTGCATTGCGGTCATTGGGAGTACGTAGTCGAGGAACGGATCGCCGCCGCGCTCTGCGATGGCCCGCTGGCGCGCAGACGTCAGAGGGTCATCCGGATGCGGATAGGGGGGCTTCTCCAGAAACAAGTAGGAAAGCGTCTCTCCTGGCGCGTCGAAGCCTTCCCAATATGACCTCAACCCGTACAGGACGGTTCCAGGTTCGGATCGGAACCTGTGCAGGATCTGCGACCGACCTTGCTCATACTGGACGAGCAGCTCGACGCCGCGCTCCGCCAGCTCGGCTGCCCGTGCTTTCACCTGTGCGGCAACACTTTCCATTCTTCGGCGAGCCGTGAACAGGGTAAGGGTCTTGCCGCCCGAGAGAGAAAGGAACCCGGTCTGATCCGCCGCCATCTCCTCGCAGAACTCGCGCTCATTCGACGGAATCGGCACCGGCAGGTGGTTGGTCAGGATCACCAGTGATTGCTTCGCATAGTCAAACGGTGATCTGAGGGTCAGCGCTCTGAAGCTGTTTCCAGTTGGTTCGGGGTCGATGCGGATCCCCAACCTCGAAGCGAGGTAGTCGAAACGATGTTGCACCGTCAGCGTCGCCGAGCACAGCACGGTCGAATGAGTCTGGTCGACGATCGATTGCTGAAACTCGGGAAAGACGTGAATAGGGATGCGTTGATACGTCCACGTGGCCGGGTCGTCGGGTTCGGCGGCGATTCGATAGACCCACCGGTGATCGTCGGGTAAACCGTTCAGAGTGCCCAGCATCTCAATCGCATTGTCGAGGCGCTCGGAGTAACCGCGCAGGCGTCGCCGCACCGAGCCTGCCCCGGTTACCTCGCTAAGCGATTGACTAAGCGCGCCAACCGCTTTACGCAATTGGATCAACCAATAGCGTGCACTCGACGCCGACTGTCGCAGGTCTCGAAATTCCGGTCGTCCGGTCACGATGCCGTTCCGCAGTACCGCGGAGTCCGAATCGCCCGCATACTCATGCAGGTATGTACCGATGGCCGCAGCGAGTTCGTCTCGGCAGGTGAGGATTTCGGCACCGGCCGCGGCCAGCGCTTGAAGGTCACGTGCGACGGTTTCGTCGGCTCGCGCCCGTGCCCGAACTTCCCGCACGAGTTTCGAACGCGTCGAGAGGCTGTTGGCGATAATCTGCAGTTCCAGGGAGTCGACACGTTGCGTCCACGCCGCGGTCAGACTGTCTTCCAGTGCGTGGGCTTCGTCGAAAACCAGATCGGCTCGGCCGTCGGCGAGGACGTCGCCCGGAGCCCGGCCACCCCCGGCCTCGATCCGCGCCCAGCTGGCGATGAGGGCGTGATTCACCGACACCACTCCCGGTGTCTGTTCGACGCCCCGCACCTGTTGCATGAGCGGACACACCTGCGCCCAGGTGCACTTCGCGCGATCGCATCCGCCGGAAGTGGTGCGCAGGCGTGCCCGGGTGCGCGCGTACCGCCCGTCGCGTCGCCGGATCAAGTCGTCGGTGACGTCGTCCCAAGTTCCGGTGGGGGAGTCGGCGATTGCGCGTATCGCAACCGCGATCGCCAGCGCCGACGACTCGCGATCGGACAGGGCATCTTCGAGTTCCCGTGCGCAGACGTAGTTTGCGACGCCTTGGAGCTGGCGAAACGGAGCTCTGAGCAGACCCTCGCCGTGCATGCGCGCTGCTTCTTCACGTAGCTGGCCTTGCAACGCCTTGGTCGCGGTGGCGACGACGACAGGTCGCTCCGGCCGAGATGCGCGACCCAGTGCAGGCAGCAGGTACGCGAGCGATTTCCCGGTTCCGGTGGGAGCTTCGACCGCGAGCAGGCCGCCATTGTCGAACACCTCGGCCACGGCTTGCGCCATTTCGCGCTGCGCCGGCCTGGTCCGTAGACCACGCCGGGACTGCAACAGCGCCAGGTCGTCACGCGTCGCCGACCAAGCGTCCGGCGCGGGCGACCCCGACGGCGTCAGCAACGGATCGGGCTTGCGGTCCAACGACGTGAGTTGAGGCGCCGCGGTGAGCACTGGCATCAGGGCCGTCAAGGGGTGATCGAACGCCTCGAGGGCCGCAACGACGAGCTGCCAACTCGGTTGACTTGAATCGATTTCCTGCAGCAGACGCCGGACAACCTCGGCGGTAGCCGTTGCGTCCGCCAACGCGTTGTGAGGATTGTGGTTGACGACGCCGTATCGATGAGTGAGATCGGCAAGCGACCGGTTGGGCATCGAAACATCGACGAGCGTCGCCAGATGCAGACTGTCGACACACTCCGGAAACCGTAGATCTCCGACATCGGCGCGCTCGGCGGCCTTCTCCAGGAATGGTCGATCGAAACCCAGCAGGTTGTGCCCGATGAGAACATCGATCCCGTCGAATGCTTCATTGATGAGCCGCAGCGCCTCGATTACTGAAACCTCGTTGGCCACGGGCTCTTTCGAAGGTGACTGGACGGCGAGGTCGACAATCGCAGTGCCGTCCAACCCAACCAGCGCGATCTCCAGGACGTCATCCTTGGCTGCGTCCAGGCCCGTCGTCTCGATATCCAGCACGGCGACGCGATCGGTCGCAACGCGACGGACACTTGTCTTTCGGTACCAGTCGGCTTCGACCTGTTCGTCGTCGATATCGGCTTCGAGAGAGTGGGCACTCTCGGTCGATGCGATCGAGAGCAGACCCTGCTCGGTGAGTCGGAAGCGATTCGGGAAGAGATCCGGAAGTTGGTTTATCCGCTCGATTCTTTGGTGAAATCCTGCCGTCCGCAGTAGCTCGACAAGCGTGGCCGCCGACTGAGGCCCGCGCTCCGCAAGAAACCGGTGAGCGGCTTCAATAGCAGGCGGCAGCGGCCGGCGTGACTCAGTCATCAATCTCTTTCGGGTGCAGCGCCTATGGTCGGGCAGCCGGCTACTCGTCGTCGATTCGAGCGCATGGCCGAACAATACGCAGCGGCAATGACAAAGCTAGCTGATGCCCAATGGAGGTTTGAAGAACTGGACTCCGTTGCTTCAGGTAGCTGACCCAAGCCCCCCGATCAGCTAAGGTTCTCGCTGGCAACTCAACCGGCTGGGGAGCGTATATGGCGCAGTTGTATCAGCAGCATAAAAAGGTGATCGAAGCCCATCTGAACAACACCAGCATCCGGGCGCTGACCGGCTCGATGGTCGCCTACGAAGGCAACATCACCTTCAAGAACGCCGGCTTCGGCGGCGGCTCGGGCGTGCTGGCCGGCCTCAAACAGCGCGTCACGGGCGAGGCGCTGAGCCTGATGGAGTGCACCGGCCAGGGTCGGGTCTTCCTCGCGGTCAACGCCCAGAACGTCACGATCATCGACCTGAACAACGAGCAGCTGCAGGTCGAGTCACGCCAGCTGCTCGCCATGGCCGGCAACCTGCAGAACAACGTGACTTTCACCGGCCTCAGAGGCGCATCCTCCGGCCAAGGCCTGTTCACCACGGTGGTCACCGGCCAGGGCCAGGTCGCGATTCTTTCCGCCGGCGGTCCCTTGATCCACCTGGAAGTGAGCCCGCAGTACCCGCTCGTCGTCGACCCCGACGCGTTCGTGTGCGCCAAAGGCCAGATGCAGCAGTCGTTCATCACCGACGTGTCGTGGCGGACGGCGATGGGCCAGGGCAGTGGTGAGAATTTCTCACTGCGCTGGGATGGCCAGGGCGTCGTGTCAATCCAGCCGGCCGAGCGGTAGGGGACCACAGTGGTATTCGCCAAGGTCAACTCGAAAGTCGTCAAGGTCAACGTCGCCCAGGCCGGCGGCGTCGTGGCCCGCACCGGCGCGATGCTGTTCTACACCGGCGACGTCGCGTTCGCGCCGCACCAGGTCCCGGGTGCCGGCCAGATGGGCGGCATGGGCGGCATCGCCCGCCTCGCCGGCCGGATGATGCAGGGTGAACACGAACGCACCATGATGGCCCAGGGCAACGGCGAAGTGCACTACGGCTACGCCGGACTGGAAGTGCACGTCGTGGAGATCCAGCCCGGGCAGGTCCTGCGAGTCGAAGCATCGAGGCTGTTGGCCAACACCGCGGGGTTGCAGTCGAGTGTGGTCTCGGTGGCCAGCACCGGCGGCGGGGGCGGCGGCGGCATGATGGGCATGCTGCGCGGCGCGGCCAGCGGCGCCCTGACCGGCCAAGGCCTGTGGACGACGCAACTGTCCGGGCACGGCGCCGCGGTCCTGCTCGCCCACGGCGGAGTGCTGGAACTTCAAGTGGGAGGCCCCAATCCGGTGGTGGTCGACCCCCAGGCCTTCGTCGGCGTCTACGGCAATGTGCAGACCGAACTGAAGACCGCGATGAGTTGGCGCGACGCCGTCGGACGAGGATCGGGTGAAGCGATGCAACTGAAATGCCATGGGCAGGGAACCGTTTACGTGCAGGCATCGGAGGAAAAGCTGTGAGCCCCTCGTTTGGTCAGATACTCAACCCGAACACGTTGCCCGGCGACGACAACATCCCCGACAACCCGTACGCGTTCAACATCGACCTGCTCAACCCGTGGTTCATCCGCAAGGGCGCCATGATCGCCTACTACGGACAGATGCAGTTCCGCGCCCTGACCCACGGGCTGCAGGGCGGACTGATGCACATGGTGTCCCAACAGTTCTCGGCGCCACTGTATTTCGGCGACTACACGGTCGCCGAGGGCCAGGGCAAGCTGATCATCGGCGACCGCGGCTACGACATCAACTCCTACGACCTCGACGACGGCAACCTGACCATCCGCGCGGCGAATCTCCTTGCGTTCCAACCAGGTTTGTCTCTCAACCAGTCGATCGTGCCCGGATTCGTCACGCTGATCGGCACCGGCAAGTTCCTGGCGTCCTCCAACGGGGCGGTCATGTTCGTCGAACCGCCGGCCCGCGTCGATCCCGAAGCGCTGGTCGGCTGGGCAGACTGCCCGTCACCGAGCCACCACTACGACCAGCGCTGGATCGGCAGCTTCATCGCGGCCGGCGCGGCGCGGTTCGGCATCAACACAGGTGAGGAACGTCAGTTCGACTTCACCGGCGCCGGCACCATCCTGATCCAGTCCAGCGAGAAGGTGCTCAGCGACTCAGCGGTGGTGCGCACCATCGAATCTCAGCTGTACGGGCTGTCCAGCGGCGGCCTGCAACGCCTCAATCAGGTGATCACCGCGCAGATGGCCCAGCAGCACCGCGTCTGAAACTAATCCTTACGCCCGGACTGCCACTGCAGGCCCCAGCCGTACGCCTGATCCAACAGCCGCTGACCGCCGTTGATGTACTGCACTTCCCGGTTGACGTGCAGCGCGCCCTGGGCGTAGTAGACCTGGGCGATCGCGCAGATGCGCGCCTGGTTGTTCGGTGAGTCCATCCGCACCTCGATCTGGGGACCCGACGTCGGGAACATGGTCACCACACCGTCGACCGCCGCCCAGTTCGGTGCGCCCTCGTAGATCATCGCGAAGATCAGGATCCGCCGAAACCGTTCGGGCTGCTCGAGATTGATGCGCATGTTCTCACCGCCGGCTGCCGATCCGGTGCGGTCGTCGGCGTCCAGCGCGATGAACGGCTCGGAGAACTCCGACCCGTAGGAGTTGCCCAGCGCCTGCACGACACCCTTGCGTCCCGTCGACAACTCGTACAGACAGCCCAGATCGAGGTCGACGGCACCGCCGTAGCCGCCGGTGTTCCAGTTCAGGTTGACCCGCATAACCCCTTGCCGCTCACCGGCTTTGGTCAAGCTGATCCGCGGGGCGTCCTTGGTCAGCTTGATCTTGGACAGGCTCACACCGCCGGCCGACGGCGCAAGCGAGGACGGACGCGCGGGGGCGGGGTAGGTCAGTGGCGGCGGAGACGCCGAAGGGCCGGGCTGGGACTGCGGGCGCTTGTTGTAGTCGATACCCATGAGGACCCTTTCGTAGCGGAATCGGCGCGCTAATCGACCTCGGCGGCCTGACGCTCCGGCACCTCTTCGGCACGTTCCCTACGGTTGCGCACCACACTGGTGAGGAAGGCCGCACCGATGAGCACCACGCCGATCATGCCGGTGACGATCTCGGGGATCTCGATCGTCCCGGTGGTTATCAGCAGGATCGTCGCCAAAGCGCCGATCGCCCAGTGCGCTCCGTGTTCGAGGTAGACGTACTCCGAGAGCGTTCCCTTGCGCACCAGGAAGATCGTGATCGACCGAACGAACATCGCCCCGATGAAGCCAAGACCCAGCGCGATGAGGATGGGGTCCGCGGTGATCGCGAACGCGCCGATCACGCCGTCGAACGAGAACGACGCGTCCAGGACTTCCAGATACAAGAACAGGAAGAAGCCAGCCTTGCCCGCCGCCTTGGCGGTTTCGGAAGGTCCACCGGCCACCGGCGTTTCGGGATCGGTGATCTCGTCGTCCACCTCGAACATCGACCCGAGTCCGTCCACGACGATGTAGACGATCAAGCCGAGCAATCCGGACAACAGCACCGTGGATTGATTTTCTGGCTTCGCGATGAGTTGGGAGGACAAGATGATCGCCACCGCCGCGACCGCCACCGAGAGTTGGTCGAGCTTGCCGGCTTTACCCAGCGGCCGCTCCAGCCAGGACAGCCAGGTGATCTCCCGTTCACTGAAGATGAAGTTCAGGAACAACAACAGCAGGAACGCCCCGCCGAACGCGGCGATCTGCGGGTGCGCCCCGGTGAGCGCGGTCTCATAGCTAGGACTGCCGTCGGGGAAATACGGGGCGTCGTTGGCCGGAGGATTGAGTGCCTTGTCGAAAGCCTGCTGCGGATTCAGACCCGCGGTAATCCAGACCACCGCGAGCGGAAAGACCAGCCGCATGCCGAACACCGCGACCAAGATCCCGATCGTCAGGAACATCCGCTGCCAGAACTCGTTCATGCGGCGCAGCACGGTGGCATTGATGACCGCATTGTCGAACGACAGCGACACCTCGAGGATGCCCAGAATCGCACACAGGATGAGTGCCTGGACGCTGCCATACCAGAAGGCAACGCCCAGCGAAAGGACCGTGACGAGTAGTGACGGCCAAAAGATCCGTAGCGCGCCGACCTTGGGAGCCACGCTAGACGTTGACGCCGTAGTCGCGGGCGATCCCCGCCAGCCCCGACGCGTAACCCTGGCCGATGGCGCGGAACTTCCACTCGGCGCCATTGCGGTACAGCTCGCCGAAGACCATCGCGGTCTCGGTGGAGGCGTCCTCGGACAGGTCGTAGCGAGCGAGTTCGCTGCCGTTGGAGCGGTCGATGACCCGGATGTAGGCGTTCTGGACCTGCCCGAAGCTCTGGCTGCGCGAGTCGGCGTCATAGATCGACACCGGGAAGAAGATGTTGGTGATGTTGGGCGGGGTGTTGGCCAGGTCGACGTTGATCACCTCGTCGTCACCCTCGCCCTCACCGGTCAGGTTGTCTCCGGTGTGCTCGATCGAACCTTCGGGCGAGCGCAGGTTGTTGAAGAAGACGAAGTGCGAGTCGGATAGCACTTTCTTGTTCTCACCGCAGGCGATGGCGCTGGCATCGAGGTCGAAGTCGGTGCCTGTGGTGGTCCGGACGTCCCAACCCAAGCCGACGGCGACAGCCGTCAGATTCGGCGCCTGCTTGGTCAGCGAAACATTGCCGCCCTTACTCAGACTGACACCCATCGAGCACCCCTCCAGATGATGTGAGAAAACTTTGTCGGACTAGGTATCTGCAAACACAGGAACCGATGCCAACCGTAGTACACCGTCGACGGATAAAGCGACGACTATCAGGCGAGGACTTTGTGCCCGCTAAGATCGCGGTGTGCGTGGTCGGTGGTTCAGACGGTCTCGCGAGCCCCGCACAGACGCATCGTTCGACTCGGCGCAAACCGCCCTGACGGCGGCGTTTTTGGACATGGAAAACCGCCGGAACGTGGTCGAATCCCTCTTTCAGGCCGCGACGGCGGTCGAGCCGCAGCGGGCGCTCGAGCCTGCGTTCGACGCGGTCCGCACCGCCTGCGACGACGCCACGGCCGCCTATTTGTCCGCAACGGGATCCGGTAGTGACTTCCCCGGCAGCTACCGCAATTCGTACGATCGGAGGGTAACCCTAGACCGAGCGCAGCAACTTCTCGATTCGGCGCGGCGAAGCCTGGACCAGTTCCACGAACGACATCGTGCGACCCTGGACGCGGCGGCGGCTCGCGGAGTTGCTGTGGGCGCCGACGCGGAGGCCGCGATCGCCGAAGCCGACGACGTGGCGCGCAGGTTGTCGCAAACCCCGGACGCGTTTCGGGCCTACCCGTCGGTGCAGCGCGCCAACGATCAGTTGAGCGTGGCGTATCGCGACCTGGAGTCGGCGCGCCAGCAGCGTGACCTGGCGCCGGTCGCCGAGCGCAGTCGTCAGCTCCGGGCGGCCGTCCAGTCAGTCGTCGAAGCTCTCGACGCGGCGCCCCAGCGCGACGAGCGCGCGCGCCAGACGGTGGCCTCCCTGCGCACCCGGCTGGATGCGCTGCGCAACCGGGTGGACAGCGTCGATGTCAACAGGTCGGCGCTGCTGCGGGAGTTCCATGCCGACAGCTCGAACGACCTGTTGAACAACGGCCCGGCCAGTCGCGGTCATCTGGACCGCGCTGACGGGCTGTTGACGCGCGCCGTGGCCGCCCAGCGTCAGCGCCAACCGGAGGAATCCTTGGAGCTGGGGGTGCAGGCACGCGCCGAGTTGACCGCGGCCGAGGAGCTCATCGACGCCGTGGGCGACCGGCTTGCCATGCTGCGTCAGCTGCGCAGCGACCCGGCCCGCAAGGAAAAAGAAGTGCGGTTTCGGCTGCGCGACGCTCAACGACTAGCGGTCGACCGGGGCGCGGTCCAGGAATGGGGTGCGGCGCTGGACGCCCAGTCCCCGCGCATCGACCTGCTGGTCGAGGGCCTGCAGCGCCCACACCCGGACTACTGGGGCTACCACCGCGGGCTGGAGGACGTATCCAACTTCATCGCGACGATCGTTGCTCGCATCAGGCAGCGGGCCGCGCAATGAGAGGCTCCCCATCAGCAACGGGGATCCGGCATTTCCATCATCTGTCGGATGCCGATCAGGAACGGCTCTTCTTCCTCGCACCCGAGGAGTTGCCCGCCGACGCCGATCGAGATCTGCTGGCGGTCGGTTTGGGTGCCACCCTCTACATCCCCGCTGACCGTCCCGATCTCGCCGCGACGGTGGCGCGGCGCGCCGACACCGGGGTGTGCTCGATGGTGCTCGATCTCGAGGATGCCGTCGACCACGGATCGGCGGAGTCGGCACTGAACGCCGTGGTCGCCGTCCTCGACGAACTGGCCGAAACGCGCCGAGCCGTACCGGCCATGCTTTTCGTCCGGGTCCGTAGCGCCGAATGCATCGGCCGGATTGCGGGAGCGCTGCGCGGCGGCCGGGACGTGTTGAGTGGCTTCGTGATTCCGAAATTCGCCGCGGACACCGGTAAGCAATTCCTGCACGAGACCGCCGAAGCCGGTCGCTGTCTGGGCAAACATCTCTACTCCATGCCGGTGCTGGAGTCCGCCGCGTTGGCGTACTGCGAGAGCCGGGACGCCGAACTGACGGCCATCGCCGATGTGCTTGCCGGCTACCGCGATTCGGTGTTGGCGCTGCGCATCGGGGCCACCGACATGTGCGGAGTGTTCGGGATCCGGCGGGACCGCGATCTGACGATCTACGACGTACGCGTCATCGCTGACGCGATCAGCGACATCGTCAACTATTTCGGCCGGGCCGACGGCACCGGGTACGTGATCACCGGACCGGTGTGGGAGTACTTCGCCGATCACGAGCGACTGTTTCGTCCCATGCTGCGGACCACGCCGTTCGCCGAGCACGACGCGGTGCGGTTTCGCGACCAGTTGGTGAGCCGCGACTTCGACGCCCTGCTGCGGGAGTTGAGTCTGGACCGGGCCAACGGCATGCACGGCAAGACGGTCATCCATCCCTCGCATGTGCCGGCCGTGCACGCGCTGGCGGTGGTGACCCACGAGGAATACCGTGACGCGCTCGACGTAACCGCCGCCGAGGAAAGCGGGGTGCGTCGCTCGGAGTATCGCAACAAGATGAACGAGCCACGGCCCCATAGGATTTGGGCAGAGCAGGTGCTGCGGCGCGCGCGTGTGTTCGGTGTCGCGCGCCAGGGGGTGTCTTTCGTAGACCTGCTGACGGTGCTCGCCGGCCGATGACCTCGTCGTCGTGGGCGACACGAACATTCGGCATCGCGATCTCCGACCGCGATGCGGCGGGCCCGGTTTCGGTGACCGATCTCGTGTTGCCCGGCCTGCGCCGCAATCCGCGCCGCGCGCACCTGTTGGTGTCGACGGTGCTGGGCAAGCACATCGCTGCCGAGCCGGCCTCGGTGATTCAGGCTGGGCACCAGCTGGGTGAGCGGATCATGGCGGTGGCCGACGGCGACGTCGATGTGCTCGGGATGGCGGAAACAGCAACGGGATTGGGGCATTGCGTTGCCGACCGACTCGATGCCGCCGTGTACCTGCACACGACGCGACGGCCCGCCGAACATGTTTATGCCGGCTTCCAGGAAGGTCATTCGCACGCCACCGATCACACACTGCAACCCAGAGCCGGCCTGCTCGCCGCGCAACGCCCATTAGTGATCGCCGACGACGAAATATCCACTGGAACAACGGCTCTAGCGGCTATCCGGGCGCTGCATCCGCTGATGCCCCGGTCCCGCTATGTGGTCGCCTCGCTGGTGGATGTCCGCGAGCCACACCACGAGGATGCGGTCACCCAGACTGCCGGGGAACTCGGCGTGCAAATAGACTATGTGAGCCTCGCAGTTGGCCGGGTTACGTTGCCGGAGGGCCTTCTTGGCGAAGTCAACGCGCTACCCGCACCCGAGCTCAATATCCCGCTTCGGGCCCGGCGTGGCTCCGTCCGGCGTGTCGAGGTGCCGCTGTCGATTCCGGAAGGCGGCCGGCACGGCTTCACCCGCGCGGACCGCTCGGCGCTGAACAGCGCGCTGGACCCGCTGGTGGGCCGACTCGACGAGCATCTCGATCCGGGTCGGCCCGTACTGGTGGTCGGCCATGAGGAGTTCATGTATCTGCCGCTGCGGGTTGCCGACGGGCTCGCCGAGGCCGGTCGTGCGGTGCGCTACCAGTCCAGCACCCGCTCGCCGGCCTATGTGCACGACGTACCCGACTATCCGTTGCGACGCGGCTACCGCTTCAGTGCCTGCGAGCCGGGCGACGAGGCGCCTCGTTTCTTGTACAACGGCTGGCCCGATGCCGAGCCGGTCCTGGTCTTGATGGTCGACGCCGGCGCGGACACGGTGCGCCTCAACGAATCCGGCGGCATTGTCGACGTTTTGACCGAAGCCGGCTATGACGTGTTAGTCGCTGCCGTGTACGGTGCCGGCGCGTGAAGCCGCTGCACGGGCCGGGGTTCGGTTCCTATGCGCCCGAGGAGGTCAGCTGGCTGCTCACCGATCTGTCCGCGGTGGCCCTCGAGGCGGACACCGCCGAGCGCGAGCGGGCGATTCAAAGTGGCCGCGCACATTACGCCGAGTCCTTGCCGATCGAGTACCAGCCTGACCAGGACTACCAAGATTTGTTCAGCGATGTGCTGGCCGAAAGCTCCCGGCGGCTGGCCGTCGCTGTCGGGGTGGTCACCGAACTCGTCTCGGCCGAACGCGGCCGCGACGTGGTGCTGGTGTCGCTGGCCCGGGCCGGAACCCCCATCGGGATTCTGATGCGCCGCTGGATGCTGTGCCATCACGGCGACACGGTGCCGCACTACGCGATCTCGATCGTCCGGGATCGGGGTATCGACACCGTCGCACTGGATTACCTTGTCGGCGAACATGATCCGAAGAAAGTGGTGTTCGTCGACGGCTGGACCGGCAAAGGGGCGATCACCCGCGAACTCAGCGCGGCGTTGAGCGAATATCGCCGGCAGACGGACGTCGCCTTCAACGAAGATCTCGCGGTGCTCGCCGACCCGGGACACTGCGTGCGCACGTATGGGACTAGGGATGATTTCCTGATCGCCTCGGCCTGCCTGAATTCCACTGTCTCCGGGCTGGTGTCCCGCACCGTCCTCAACCGCCGCCTGCTGGCGCCGGGGCAATTCCACGGTGCCAAGTTCTACCGAGAACTCGCCGACGACGACCAATCCGCGACATTCCTCGACTCGGTGTCTGCCCACTTCGAAACCGTGGTCGACGACGTACGGCGCGGTGTCGCAGACGTTCAGGCCGGCGACCGCGAGCCGACGTGGTCGGGCTGGGCGACGGTCGAACGGATTCAGCACCAATACGGCATCACCACCGCCAATTTCGTCAAGCCTGGCATTGGCGAGACCACGCGCGTCCTGCTGCGGCGGGTGCCGTGGCGCATTCTGCTGCGTGACCTCGACGGGCCAGAGCACCGGCACATCAGGATGTTGGCGCAGGCGCGCAACGTGCCGATCGTGCACGATCCCGACTTGGCATTTTCCTGTGTCGGGTTGATCAAGGACGTCAGCACATGAGTGTCCTGATCGCCTGCGACCTGGACCGCACCCTGATCTATTCGGATCGGCACTTCGCTGGCGAGGACCGTGCCTGTGTGGAGATCTACAACGGGTCGCCGGTGTCGTTCATGACGCTCGAGGCGGTCGAGCGTTTGCGCGCACTGGCCATTCGGGTCCCGTTCGTGCCGGCCACCACCCGCACCATCGCTCAATATCAACGAATAAAGCTGCCGGGCAGACCATTTCGCTATGCGGTGACCAGCAACGGCGGCAACATCCTGGTCGACTCCGCGGCCGATGGAGCGTGGAGCGCGGCGATGGCCGCCCGGATCCGGGACGGCGGGCCGCCACTGGAAGAGGTCGTCGCCGCGCTGCGGGCCCGGATCAGCGACGAGTGGGTGCACAACCTCCGCATCGCCGAAGATTTGTTCTGCTACCTGGTGGTCGACGAGGACAAGATGCCCGTCGGCTTCCTCGACGACTGGACCGCCTGGTGCGCGGGCCGCGGCTGGGTGGTTTCCCGGCAGGGCCGCAAGATCTATGCGGTCCCCGAGGCGCTGCGTAAGTCGCATGCGGTCGCCGAGGTGCGCCGACGTCTCGTCGAGGACGGTGCCTTGTCCGATGCGGCGCCGCTGTTGGCTGCCGGCGACGGGGCGTTGGACGCCGATTTACTTAGCTACGCTGACGAGTCCATCCGCCCGGCGCATGGCGAGCTGCACGCACTCGACTGGCGTTCGCCGCGCACGGTGGTGACTTCCTCGAGTGGGGCCCGCGCGGCCGAGGAGATGCTAGCTTGGCTGGCCGAACATGTCGGCTGACCACTTTGACCAGCGATTCTGTGCGATATGCGCTCCGCTTCCGGGACTTGTCGGTGCCTGGGACAACAATTGGCGGCACTTCTGCCGAGCCGATTGTGGCTGTGACAGGATAGGCAAAGGACCGAGGGCCGCAAACCTGTAAGGGAGGCCAGGGGAAGTGTGCTGTGGGCTCACCATATAACCCGTTCGACCCGGGCACTACGGCGAATGCCGGCGGACCGGGACCGGGCGGTCAGCCGCCTTTCGGGGCAGCAACGTCCAGCAGCACCCGGCCGCTCACCATCGCAAAGCCGCCGACCGCTCTGCTTGCGGTCAGTGCCGCTATTGCTGTCATCGGCGCGGTCTTGGCGACAGCCTGGTGGGCTGACGAGCTTGCGCTCGTCGGTTGGACACTGACCGGACCTGTCGCCGTCGGCGTACTGGCCCTCTACGTCGCTCGCGACACCGCACGGCGCGCCGAACCGGTGTACCTACGTCCTGACTGGCTCAACATGGCCTACGCGGCGGTGGCCGCGCTCGTGGTGATCGGAATCATGGTGTCGTCGGCGAGTTTCGCCTGGTGGGTAGGTCAACAGTGACCCGGATGCGCAATTTCGCCGCTGCGCTGGCGGTTTTGCTGCTTCCTGTTCTCCTCGCCGCGCCTGGCCCAGCTAAGACCAGCGAGACCCCGGGGGCCGACCGGTTCGGCGGCTGCCTGTCGGCTCAGAAGTCCGGGCAGATCCTGCTCATGATCGACGAATCCGGGAGTCTGCAATCCACCGACCCGCAGGCCAACCGGGTCAACGCCGCAAAGTATCTGGCCCGTAAGCTCTCTCAGTTCTCCACCGACGCGGGCATCAGTCTGGAGATCGCGATTGCCGGATTCTCCGACGACTACCACCCGGCGTTGAGTTGGACCAGACTCGATGCCGCAAGCCTGCCGACCGTGGAGGCGGGAATCGAAGCCTTCAAGAACAAGAACACCGGACCGGACACCGACTACTGGTTGGCCCTCGACGGCGCTCGAACCGCGCTGGGAAAAGCCTCGAAACCGGGAGAAGGTGAAAAGTGCCAGGCGCTGGCGTGGTTCACCGACGGAAAGTTGGAGTTCACCAAGCGCGACGCCACCAAACCATATGCCCCCGGCATCAACCTGAACTCTGATGCCGGCGAAGAGGCGACTATCAAAGCCGCGCAAGAAAGCATTTGCCGCGGCGGGGGATTGGCCGATCAACTGCGTTCCTCCGGCATCGTCACCCTGGCCATCGGACTGGCGCCCAACGCCGAACTAACCTCGGATTTCGACCTACTCAAAGCGATCGCGACCGGTCAACCGACTGCAGCGGTGCCGTCGTGCGGAGCGATCCGTAGCCCCGTCCCCGGCGACTTCTACTTGGTACAAAACATCGACGACCTCTTGTTTGTGTTCGACAAGTTGACCACTCCGGGGCAACCACCGATGGAGTACGACAACAGAGGTGTTTGTGCACGGGTAATCTGCGAGGAAGCCAAACACAAGTTCGTGCTGGATCGTTCGGTGCGCGCGGTCAGCGTACTGGCCGGGGCCGACCATCCCGGACTCGTCGCCTACCTGGTGCCCCCGAACGGCGCTCCGATCGAGTTAAAGAACGGGCCCGCCACGCTCGACGCGGGTGGCGTCAAAATCGACTACCAACCCGAGGGTTCGAAGTCGGTCTCGATTCACATGTCGAATCCCCAAGCGCCGCAATGGCAGGGTGTCTGGGCGCTGGTCTTCGTCGACCCCGTCGGCGATGGGACGGCCAAAACTCGCTCGCGCATCCACATCTCGGGTGACCTGTACCCCGCGTGGCCGGGAGCGGGAAAGACCACTTTGCACAACGGCGACACGAACGTCTCGTTGACGTTCGGACTGGTGGATGGCCGCCAGACGGCCGTCGACCCCACGACGTTGCCCGGCCAGGCGAAAATGTCCGCGGTGTTGGTGGACGTGAAGGGCTCTGAACACGTTATTGCAGTGGATGTTCCGAAAGATCGCATTCGTTCGCCGCAGGGGGTGGATCTTTCGCAGGTGCCGCCCGGTGCTGCGACGCTGAAGCTGACCTTGGACGTCACCACAGCAGATGCAGTGGATTCCAGTGGGATGCCGGTGCGCGGCACTCCACTGGCCACCCAACGGGTGGACATGCCAGTCACCATCGAACCACCGGTCGGGTATCCGAAAGTCGGTGGCAGGATCGATTTCGGTTCTCTCGAAGGCGACGGCACCTTCGAGGGGAAAGTTGACGTGACCGGACCGGGGTGTGCGTGGCTGTCCAGCGACGGCACGAAGGTCGTCGCAGCACCCGACGGGCTCGGCAAGGTAACGCTGGAGTCGCCTGCGGAGTCGGCGGGTAGTTGCCTCAAGCCGGGTGAGAACAAACAAGAATCCCTGCCCATCTCGATCAAAATCCCGGCCAAGGCCAACGGAGTGGTCAACGGCACCGTGACGGTGATGGTCGCGCCGGCCGACGGTAGCCGAGACCCGGTCGCCGTCGAGGTGCCATTCACCGCTTCATTGCACAAGCCCTTGGACAAAGCCAAGTTTGGCTACGCGTTCGCGTTGGCCATGATTCTGGGCCCCGGCATACCACTGCTGCTCTTGTACCTCTCGAAGTGGTTGATCACCCGGATCCCCGCCAAATCCCTCCGCTCCCAACAGATTCCAGTCCGGGTGTCGGGCGGTTCAGTCCTGCGGGACAACAGCACCTTTGCGGTGCGAGACGGTGAACTGGTCAGTCTCGTACAAGGACTCGGCAAGCCGGCGCGCCGGCTGGATCTGGGTGGTATCACCTTGCGCACCCACATCGGGCTTTCTCCGTTCGGTGCGGGCTTTGTGGTCGCGTCCGCACCCGGGCGCGCGGGCGCCGGTGGCAAATCGGGCGCCACACACGGCAAGACACCGGATGCGAAACTGCCGCTGGCCGTGCATAACACCTGGTTCGTGCTGCGGGATCCAGCGGCTCCGCCCGACGTTGCGACGGTGGTGCTGCTGGTCGGCGGTGACGCGGGTACCCAGGTGGTTGACCGACTCACCACCGAGATCACCACGTCGCTGCCGCGGGTTCTGGCAGACCTCGCGGCCCGTACTAAGACCGGCACTGCGCCGCCGTCGTCGCAGTCGGGTGACAATCCTTTCGGGGGCGGAGGGTCGCCGACGACGGTGGGTGACAATCCGTTTGCCGCGGGCGGTGGAACGCCATACGGCCCGCCCCAGCCGGCGCCGGGTGGCGGGCCGTTCGGTCCGGGCGGCAGTGCATTCCCACCCCCGCCATCGCGGCCGGGCGGCGCATACCCGTCTGGGCCGCATGCTCCGGGACCGGGTAATCCGTTCGGGCCCAGTGCTTCTCCCCACCCGTTTGGCCCCGGCAGTTCTTCACCCGCGCCTTCGCCGCCTCCCGGTGGTGACCCAACTAACCCGTTCAGATAATCGGCCACAACGCTTGTGGCGGCGCATCGAAAATCTGGGTGCGCGACCGTAGGAGGATTAGCAACGATGCGCAAGTTCCTCGTCGTTGGATGTGGCGGTTCCGGTGGCGCCACGCTGGCGTACATGATGGACCAACTGCACTCCGATCTTGCCGAGTACGGCATCGGCCAGATCCCGCAGGGCTGGCAGTTCGTTCACCTCGACGTGCCTTCCTCGCCGACGCCGGTCCGCAACATCGGCACCGTGCGAGATCAGGGTGGCAGCTATGTGGGGACCGGGCCGCAAAGCGATAGCTACCGGGTCCTCGACGGCGCACTGTCGCAGAAGTTGATCAGTCGGCAGGCTCTGGACACCGTAGCCACATGGGCGCCTCGCGACCCGGAGTCGGTGCACGTGCCGCTGAGCACCGGCGCCGGTCAGTACCGGGCTCTCGGCCGGATCATCACGCTCAGTCAGGTGGGGCGGGTACGCGAGGAACTGCAACGCGCTTGGGACAGACTGTTATTGATCTCGACAGACTCCGAAATGCGGGCCCTGTCGGTGCCCGGGGCCGGTGCGTTCGATCCGAACGACCAGCCGATCGTGCTGGTGGTGTCATCGATGGCCGGCGGGGCAGGCGCGTCGATGGCGCTCGACATCTGCCGGGTGCTGACGATGGTCTCCGGGCTGGACCCACGACTGATGGGCGTATTCATGGTCGCCCCAGACATTTTCGGCAGCCTGCCCGACTCGGCAGTCACCGGTGTGCGCGCCAACGCCCTGGCCATGCTCGGCGAGATCGTGGCCAGTCAGATCGGTGCCGCCCGCGAGCATGACGTCGCATTGCTGCGTGCGTTGGGGCACGAGCACGGTGAAGGTGAGCTGATCCCGTTCGCCCGGGTGTTCCCCGTCGGCCGCCACGTCGGCGCAAAAGGGGTGATCTTCGGTGACGGCTCACCCGATGCCGTATACCGCGGTTTGGGCCGCGGCTTGTCGGCGCTGATGATGTCGGGCCGGGCCACGCAGCAGTTCGTCGAATGGGACCTGACCAACGGCGCCGGTGTGGCCGGCAACCGGCACTATCTCGGTTGGGGCAACAAGCAGTGGAACAATTTGCCCTGGGGCGCTTTCGGTTTCGCCAGCCTCAGCATGGGCCGCGACCGCTACAAGGAATATTCGGCGCAGCGCCTGGCGCGAAGCAGCGTGGACCGATTACTGCGCGGACATTTGCAGGCGGACAATCTGGCCTCCGACGAAGAGCAGGTCAACGCGATACTGGACAACCAGTGGCCTAACATCTGCGCACAACTCGGTCTGCCGTTGGCCGGCGCCGGGACGGTCGCGTCGTGGTTAATGAGCGCCGTCCTGCAGCGGCACGATGCCGTCCAGCAAGCGACCGCCATCGTCGACGGATCGGTGCGCCCGAACATCGACACCAGCGTCGGGGTGCCGGCCGCGCAGTGGACCGAACGGGTCCGGATGGTGCTCGCCGAACGCCGCGGTCAACTGCTCAACGGGGCACAGCAGGTCGCCGAACTCGTGGCATTCCGTTGGCAGGACCATTTCGTTGCCCGGCTGGAAGCCGCAACAGTGGCGGCCTTGGGGGACAAGGGATTACCCTATGCCACCGGCCTGGTTAAGCGGGTGCGCCGACAGCTGCAGGATGTCGTCGTACCCAGTGGTGCCGACCTTCTGCGCCACGCACCGGGTGCCCGCGTGGGCGAGGTGTCCGAAGATGCCAAACCGGTCCTCGCCGCCCTGAAAGGCAACTTAGCGAATACCTCGGAGGTACTGGAGCGAGTCCTGGCTGGCACGGCCGACCAGGTACAGACGCAGATCTACGCGCAATTGGCCGATCAAGTGGGCAAGGCGTCCGCCGCACTGACCACGGAAGTGATCGACCAGCTGTTGTCGGCGTTGGATGAAGCGCAAACGCTGCTGCGCCGTGCCGCGGCCGAGCCGGCCCGCGAGCGGGGATTGGCCTATCTGCAAACCGACGAGTACGCCGCCTGGCCGTCGGAGACCGACGACGCCGTCGCGGCCCGCTTCTCCGAGGCGAACAACGAAGTGATGCTGACCAGTTCGTCGCAGTTCAAGCAACGGTACGAAAACGATCTCCCGCAATCGGTGGGCGCCGACGCGGGTGGGCGCCGCGGATTCGAGGAGGGAGTCCGCCGAGCGGTCGCACACGTCATCACCGGTAGCTGGACGACGGTGGGCGGTACCCGGGCGCCCGCCGACGACCAGCCGACGGTGGAGCGCACCGCGGCGTGGCGGTCCAGTGTGTTTCCCCGTGATCCCGAGACGGGCGAGGCGCTCATCGCTCAGCGCGCTCGCTACGACGTCCACACCCGACCGCCCGAATTACTGGACCGGGCACGGAAATTCGTTGCCCGCATCGGTGAGTCATTCGACCGATTCTGTTCGGTCTCACTGCGTGAATTCGTGCTGGGCGCCGATCACCCGCCCGAATCGGAGATGGTCGATCGCCAGCGAGACATCGTGATCAAATTTGTCGAGGCACTGAATCTGGCCCGTCCGTTGGCCAGCGTCAACGAGAAGGCGATGCAGGCGATCCATGGCGCCGCTCAGATGGAGTACCAGTACAAATTCTCGGCGATCCCGTTCAAGGGCAATCATGTCGCCCAGGATCTGGCCGCGGCGCTGCGCGAGCAACCGCGGATCGACAAGTCCAGCTCGGACGCGCTCGAGCGCGCACTCAATGACGAAGGAAAGCTCAAGCGGATAAACATTTTCGGCTCCTATCCGAACTACTCGCCACTGGCTTACACCGCGGTCGTCGAAGAGGCTTCGCAACAATGGCTATCAGCCTCGCCATCCCAGCGCCAGGCGTTCTGGACCAGGCGGCGCGCACGGCCGCTGCCTGCCGCGCTACCCATGCACCCCGCCGAACGGCAGGCCTGTGTGGCCGGGTGGATCCTCGGGCGCGCCATCGGATTTATTCATGTTCCAAGCGAGCCCTACACCGAACCGGTGCAGGTGTGGAGCACCGAGGAGCGGCGATGGTTGCCCTTCCCCAATCCCCTGCTCACCCCGCCGTCGGACTTCCGGGCGCCGTACGACTGGCTCCCGGCGATCCTGGAGTCCTTTCTGCTTGCGATCGCCCAGTCGCACCAGCCGCCGGTGATGTCGTCGTTGGCGCCCTATGTCGCCCTGCGCCGGATTTACGACGAGTCACCGGAGGACCCGTTATCGGGGATCCATTCGTTGGCCGCGAAGAAGCACTTGACGCAGTTCCTGCGAACCGGCCTCACCGGAACCGGCGTTGATTCGGTGGTGCCCGGAACCGGGCCAGAGGTCAGCGTCGACGAACGGGCGCGGTTGATCGAAGGCTATTTCACCGAGTTCCATGACTTCACCGGTCACCACTACATGGCTCCCGGTGAGGGCGCGGAGCCGGGTAGCCCAGGCGCGGCGGGCGGTGGGTCGTTCTCGATCATCCGCATGCGTGAGCAGGCCGCCAAAGCGCCGATATTCCGGGACCTGGCCCCGGATGTCTTCATGGCCACCCGACGACTGATTGACATTGTCGCCGAATGCGCAGAAGCGGCACTGAAACCCGAGACGCCAGGCGACGGCGCTCAGCAGCCGCCGTCGGGTCCGGGCGGCAATGTGTTCGAGGTTCCGACCGGAGGTAATTTCTGACATGCCTGCCGCCACCGTGGTGCTCGCGCCGACCGGCGTCGCCGACGGCGTGCTCTCGGTGCTCACGGACCTGTCCGCCGCTGGACTGGTCGACCCGTTCTACTGGATCACCGATCCCAGCGATAGCGCGCCACCGCAGCTGCTGACGCGGGTCGAAGGTGGTCACTTCAGCGATGTGACGATGAGGCAGGTCGTCACCGCTCGAAACATCGGCGTGGTCCGGGTATGTGTCATCGTGCCGATGGTGGGGCCGGATGCACCGTTGACCCTGGGCCAGGAACGCTTCATCACCGACCTGCTGGCTTCGGCTGTCGCTGGCGCACAGACGATTCGGGTGCGGGCCTTGCTGGCCCGTCCCAATGCTGCGGTGCCGGCGGGTACGCGGATGGCCGTCGACGGCTGGCACAACCTGCTGATCGCGCCCGAAGATCGACCCGGTCCGGGACTGGGTCATGTCCCGCTGCCAGCCGACGACAGCCCGGTAGAGCTCGGCCGCTACGCCGCGCCCGTTCTCGCCGGCGCCCTCGGTCTGTGGAGCGGGCTCTCTCACGCCCCACTCGATCGTGCACCGGTGATGCCCGGCGAAGTGGTGCGCTTGACCAGGTCCTTCTACCGCAAGATCGACACCGGACAAACCGAAGCAATGCTGCGTCAACAGTTGCTGGCCCAGAACGGGACCCTGCCCCTGCCCAGTGATCAACGCGGCCAAGTCGTTTACGTGACCGACGTCGCCCTGGCCGCGACGAACATGGCGGATCGGCTCTGGCACAAGCACTCGGCCGTGCTCAGAGGTCCGCGACGCAGCTACGAGCGCGCGCCCGCAGCGGAGAAGATCGGTTTGGGCGCCGCATTGAAGATGTTCTTCGGATTCATGTGGGCGGCGATAAAGAACGCACCCGCCGCCTGGTATGCCGCGATGGTCGACAGCGTCTCCGCCGGCATTGCGGCGACGGTCAATAGCACCGTCTTCGGCGGCGCGAGCTCTGCTTACGAGGTGGTGGTCAACGGTCGTACCGCGCGCGGCAGACGCGTCGAATGGTCCGATATCGCAGCTGCGTCCAGCCAGCTCAGTGGCGTGCTCGCGGGCCAGCCGGTCGGGGCTCAGCACAGCGCGCGCGCCGACCTGTCTGCACTCTGGCAGGACTACAGCCGCGCGGCGATGACATTGGCCGATGCGGGCGCACGCAATAAAGAACTTCCGCCGGTGCAGATCGGTGTGAATAGAGCGATCATCGGCAGGGCAGCCGAAATCGTGCCCGGACCCGCTGAGAAGTTCAGCAATATCCCTGGCGCTATCGCGGCCAGCGTCGAGGTCGATAGCATCGATGCCACCGACTCGCTCGGACTAATGACCTTGCGGCACAAGCTCAACGACCTCGAGCGCGCTCCCGACCACGGCCTGGAGGCGCGAGAGACCCGCAACAGCCTGGACAACTGGCAGCGGCAACACCAGAGCAGTTTCGGCGTTGCAGTGGGCCGCCGCCTCGCAGATGCCTTCGCGTCTGTCTACAGTGAGGTCCAAGCTCTCCTACAAAAGCTCAACAATGCAGCCGGATTGCCGCCCGCGCCCGACACAAGCAGCAAACGGCTCGCCCACTGGATCCAGTTCACTGTCGTGTTGATGCTGCTCGTCACGGCGGTGGTCACCTACCTGTCGGCGACCGGCCATTTGAAATGGTGGTACGCCGTGGCCATCGCGCTGGCCACTTCTCTGATCAGCCTGATGTTGTGCGTGCGAGCCTTTATCCGCAATCAGCAGGAACTATTCCATCTACTGAACAAGCGCAAGGCGGTACTCGACGAACGCGTGGTCGACGAGGAGAATCTGCGCACGGCTTTGCGTGACCTCAATCGTCTATCCCAAGGGTACGGCGAATACCTTTCGTGGAGCCGCGCTTTGGGCGCATTTCTGGCCGCACCGCTCGGCCCGGACTATCAGCAGAGCCGTGAAACACTACGGGTGTCGTGGGGTCTTCCCTTGTCTACCGCGGTGGGTTACGCCGCGCCCGCGGATGCAGACGTCGCAACGACCGTGGGCTATTTACACCGCGATCTGTTCAATCTCGGTTGGCTCAGCGGCGCATGGGAGCATCTCGTCATTTCTGCGCTACCACCACAACCGGGCGCCCGCGACGTCACGGCGGACAGTTCACCGCTGTGGATGTATCCCGGTCGGGGAAGCGGCTCGGTCCTGGACAATTGGGCTAGCGCGCTGTTCGCCGGGTCGCTGACCTCCACAGGTGCCGAGGTGACCTGGCGGCGCGCCCTGCACAACCTGACGAGTTCACTGAGACAACTGATCGACACCCTGGTTAGTCACGTCGAGGAACCCGGCGGCCCCGCATTGCCTCGACGCGAGTTCCTCGCAGAGATCGACCGTCCGGCGCCACCGGGGAACCCGTTCCGTTTTGACACGTCACTGCTGACTGATATCGCGATCACCAGCGGCGCGGGCGCGGTGGTGCAGGACTTCCGCACCGACAACGTGGTGGGTGTCGGAATCGTCTGTGTGGCAACACAGTTCAGTGACGCAATACCTGTCGACTACATCCGCGTGGGAGTGGGCGAAGTCGCGCAGCCGATGTGGAACGAAGCGACACCCGCCCCGGGACCGTCATCGACATGGCCCAACGCCGAAGAAGTGTCCGAGTCCAGCCAGGGCTACGCCCCGCCCGAGCCTGGGGGAGGGTTCAAGTTCTGACATGGCCGATGCGAAGGAATCGAAGCGTCTTGAGGTATTGACCATCTTTGCCGAGCGACTTGCCGCCGCTGGTGTCGCACCCCCGACGGCGGACGAATTGGCGTCCGTCGCCGCGCATCCCGCGGAGTGGACAGAGCGTGTCGCTTCACCGGTGTTGGCAGCATGGGTGCCGACGATCGAGTTCCTGCTGCAACAGGTCAAGTTCGGTGTGAGTCCAGCTATCGCGTTCGACCAGTTGCCGGATGAACTCATGAGCCCCACCAACGACCTGCCGACTCCCGAAGCGACGACCTCCTCAGTCGAACCGCCGCCGTCAGACATCGGTTCTGCGCCCGACTCCGAGGTGACGCCACCGGACCGCAACGCTGAGGTTGTGGCGGCGCTGATGCAGTGGCGTGCCCGTCGCATCTCGGAGGGAGCCGAAGGCGCGGTCTTGATCAAAGACGTCACTTTGCGAAATCTGGTCAAGTTCGGACACACTGATGCTGACCAGATCGGCCGTAAGCTGCCCGGGCCGGCGGCCTACCTTGGTCGTGAAATCGCGGCTGTGATAGCGGAATTCGCTGATCCCGCATCCGGGACTGCGTCGTCGCCGCCGGTCGCCCCGCCACCCCGAGCGTCAACACCCCCTGTCCCGGCCGGGCCACCGGTCAAGCGGCAACCGCAACCTCGGGCCGTACCGCCGCGACACGAGCAAGTCGAGGGCATTCTCCGGGACCTCACGCACCGAGACTTCTGCGACTACGAGTACGGCGAGTCCGACGTCAAGGTCGGACCCGTCACGATCAAAGGGACGCAAGATGGCTTGCGGCTGGCCTACGAGCCGTTCCTACCCGAAGCCGGCAAGATGGTCATTTATCGCGTCGTCTCCGGCGATGATGCGGCGGCACCGTTCAAGCCGGAAGCCGGCGATCTGGTGGCAGTAACGACCTCTCTGCATGTGCACGACAACCGCTTCCTGACTTGCGCGGTACGCCACTACCAGGTGTGGTGCCACGTCGGCATCGACAATGAAGATGCCCGACACAATCAACCCTTCCTTATTGCCGAGGGTCAAGAGGTAAGTCCGGTAGACGATTTCAATGTCACCGAGGACGAGGGTCGGGTGATAGGCCGGTGGACGACCTACCCCGGTACCCGGTCAGTGCGGGTATACCGTATTCCGTTGGAGGGCAGCGCACCCGTGCGCGACGACCCGCGCAACCAGATTTGCGCCGGCCAAACCAACTTGACCGGCTTCGTCGACAACGAGGCGAGCCGCGGCATGCGCTATCTGTACCGAGCACTGGCCGAGGTCACCGTTGGTACGTCGGTGCGATTGTCGCGACCGCGTCAGCAGGAGATTCTGGTGTCGGTCGTCCTTGGCAGGGTCGATGATATGGAAGTCGTTATCAGCGAAGATAATTCACGTTTAGACTTGACGTGGTCGACACCGGAAGCCGGGCAGGTGCGGGTGTACCGCGTCAACACACCGCCGCCGCCGGGGTTGGCCGGTAGTGAAATGCCCGAGGCCGCGCTACAGGTGCAGGGCTTTGACGACGAGGCGCTGATCAAAGATCCCGTTGTCGCGGCCGATACCGGCCGTTCCCGCATCGCCGGCGTGCCATGGCCTGCATCCTGGGATCGTGCGTACCTGACGCCCGTCACCCTGTTGGGTGGCAAGGCCCGTATCGGCACCACTAAGGTCAAGACCCGTCCGCTTCCACCGGTCAGTGACGTCGAGATCATCGAGCGCTTCGATACCGAGATCATCACTTTCGGTTGGCCCAATCACGCAGCGGCGGTGCTGGTTTACGTGGGTAGCGCCACGCTCAGCCCCGAGGAGATCTGTGAGCGCAGTCAACCACTGACTGAAATCAGCAAAAGTCAGTACCGCCGCGACGGGGCGATCATCCTGCCACGGCGGCTGGAACCGAAGGGTTGCGCCGTTTGCCTTGTCCCAGTGGCTTTCTCGCGGGGGGAACAGGTGCGTGGACAGATAACGGCGTTGCATTATGCGGGATTGCACCGACTGCATTACGCGCTCGAATCGCGAAATGATTCGCCGCCGCACGTCAGGGATGTCTTGTTACGAAGTGACCATGCCATCGAGTCACCGGTGGCGTTGGTAATGGTGAATAATCGCGACCGATTTCCGTTGAGTCCAAACGACGGTGAACACGTCTACTTCAGGCCGCCGCGCGGTGGTGAACTCACGCCGCAATGCTCGCTTGACGCAATTCCGCGGGGCGATTACCGCACCGGTTGGCAGGTTGACTGGGCATGGCACCGAGGCTTTTTCCGCCTCTTCATCGCATCGGTGGCCGATCGGACCAAGCGCTATGCCTTGACCGATCCGCCGCTGCAAAATCTGCGCTGGTTTGACCCTGTGCCGGGAGCGGCACAATGAGCGCCCCCTCGCCGCAAAATGTTTCGCGCAGCGTCCCGCTCGACAGCTATGCGCCGCGCTACGCGCAACTGATCTACACCTCGTTCGACGACGGCTCTGGTACCGGGGGTGGTTGGCAGGTCAAGGATGAAGACGGTGACCTCACCGTCGTGGAACGACAGGCTTTGACGGCGCGAATCGCCACCAGTTTCAACGTCGGCACGCCGTTGCCGACCTATCCCACGCCTGATGAGATCGCCGCTCGGCCGGCCCGATTGGTGTACGCGCCCTTCGACGTTCGCACCGCCGCTTATTGGCACACCGTGGATGCGGGCAGGGATGCGACGGGACGTCCCGGCAACGTGTTCGCCCATGTATTACTCGACCGTGACATTTCCGCCGCCTCGACGCTTCGGCCGATCCAACTCTGGCGGTCTGCGCAGTGGCTGCAGCCGTACGGTGCCGCAGAAGTCGCTGCTGCCACCCTTGACGGTGACAGCGCTCCCGAGCCCAGTGAACACATCACCGCGGCGGCCGTCATTGGGTTTCTTACCGGCACCACCGTGGACCGCCAGAGCGTGTTCCGGGTATTGCTGGATGCCGTTCACGCAGCCATGGCCGGAGGCCCGGGCGTGATGCTGATGACGGATGACATCGAAAGCGGCCCGCTGTGGATCGCAGCCCTGAGCTATTTCATGTCACCGGGGACGGCCCGCAGGTTCAGCTGGTCCACCCACGACGACGTTGCGCTGGCGACAACGAATCTCAGTCGTGGCATCCATCTCGTCGTAGTCGCGAACGAACGCGCAGCCGATGCACCGACCGGCGACTGGATTGCGATCGACGAGTATGAAGAACCGAGTATCGGTCAGTTTGGGGCAAGTCACCGCAGCAGCACCGGGACAGTGAGCGTCACTGGTTGGTCAGTGCTGGCCGAAGGAGTGCTTGCCGACGAAGTTTCGGCGGCAAGGCTGTTGGCGCAACAGGATTCGATCGCAAGCGAACTGGGTGATTACGATTTGGCTCCCGAGTGGCCGCTTGCTATTGCGGTGCGTCACGACCGAGAACTCAGCGAGTTTCATAACGACGCCGACTGCGTGATTGCCGACAACGCACCGGGCCACGCCTACAGCGTTGAGTGGATCGGCTCCACGGTAGCTGCAGCATTGGCGGCAACAGCCCCTACGAATGTAGCCGACGCCTACGTTCGGTTCCTGCGGGCGCGTCAGCGTCGCAATGGATTGGCTTGGGCGGCAAATAATCTGCTGCAAAACATCCTGAAAGACCCCGACTGGATTCTCAGCGGGTCCCTCGCCGATGTTCCCCGCGAGCCGGTCGTCGACATCGAGGCGCTGCGGCAAGAGATCGTCGATGCGCTGGACCGATTGACGTCATCGTCGGCGAATCCGATGCAGTCGTTGCGCGGACAGCTGCGCGTTGTCGAAGTGCTCGACCGGCTTGGTCGCGCCGACCCTGATCCTGCACGCAAGACCGCGAACCTGATTGCGTTGATCAGTCCTGCATCGGTCAGCACGCTGACCGATTGCGTCGCGGCTCGCCCCTTGCTCGAAGATGTCGCGATCAGCCTCTCTACACGCGAACTGGTCCTGCGGCCCGTGGTCGCAGGCCAGTCCGCTTCCGTGCTGAACGCCATCGATCACGACGTATGGCAGTGGCTGTTCGGTGACCACAGCGCCCCAGGTATTCCGCCCAATCCGCATGCTTACGATTGCGTGCTGCTGCCACGCTATATCGCTGCTGCGGTTCGCAATCCAGAAAAGCATGCCCTCACCGCGAGCGCCGCCGCGCGACTGGCGAGGGACGCGATCCACTTCGCCCTAGCCGCCGAAGACCTGCCGGATGACCAGTGTCGCGAATTGGTGACCGAACTGAGCGTCCGGGGCCCCTTGACGCACGAACTCCCCGACATCTTCAACCGGTGGCCCCGACGGGTCGGGCCCGCTATCGCGATTTTCGCTCTGTACTACGAGCCGCTGCCGATTGAGTTGATCGAAAGAATCGCCGGCACGATACTGCCGCCATCGCCTGGTGTGTGGGACTTCTGCGCGGTGGCGACCGCGCGACTGCGCGCGCTGTACCACACACCGCGGCCGTGGCCCGCGGAGCGTGTCGAACAAGCCCTGCGGGAATGCGTTTCGACCGTCTTGGACAACCTGCCTCCCGACCATGTCGCCGAGCTGGCCGATGACTTGGTGAAAACTGTTGCGGTGCTGTTCACCCTGGGTCAATCCCGCGGAGAGGCGGCATGGGACATCGAAAATCCCGCCGCGCGGGAACTTCGTCGGGGGCTGTCGGACCGTGCCGACGAGGTCGTCGAGCTAGTCGCCGACCTGGTGGAGATTCGTCTCATCGATGTCGAGTGGATCGTGGCGCACGCGATATTGCGCTGTATCGGAAGAGAACTCGAACTGCCGACTTTGCTGACCACTGCCACCGACTACTCGAATGGGCGCCCATCGTGGGCAGATGTGGTGGTCGACACTTTGGTCCGGCGCGGTGTGTACAGCGGCCCGACGGACGCGGCTGCCATTCGTGATGGTGTGTGGTCCGTGGTTCGCGGACTGAGTGCTGATCAGGCCGAAATCTTTTTCGACGGCTACCAACGCGCCGCTCGCGAGTGGTTGCAGGACAGAAATATCACCAAAGTTCAGCAGCGATCAGCGTTTCGCTGGACGAGCTGAGAGGAAACACAGCTGTGGCAACCTACCTGCTCGACGGCGCCGGGTCCGCTCGGCTGCCGCGGCGACCGTTGTCGGTGACACTGGCGGTCGTCGGCTCGCACACCTCCAGCGTGCGCCTGGTGGCACGCCTGCTCAGTGGCGCCGAAGCTCCGGTACGCACGTATTCGGCGGGGATGATCATCGTGCCGCGTATCGACGAAGAGATCGTCATCGCCGCTGTGCCTGAGTCACGATCGCAGTTCGATGAGGACACCGTCCTGCATGTGACAATCGGGCCGGACAGCACCCAGGACTTGGATGCGGACTACGCCGAACTTGCACCGCGCGAGGTATCCGGCCTGGCTTCGATCGAATTGGCCACCATCGCGCCGGCAAGCCCTGATCAGGTGACCGTAACAACGCGGCTTACTGCTGCGGATGCACCGCTGCCCGCGTTGGCCAGCCGCGCTCGGGTGGCGTGCCGGGGTGCGCTCGGCATGGATTCGCTGCCCCCTGAGCGCCAGGTAACAGTGGGTTGTGTTATCGATGCCTCGACGTCGGTGGCGTCACTTGTTGCTAACGGAACTCTCTCTGCTGCAACTGATCTTGTGGCGGGCATTGCGGCGGTAGTAGGGGGATCACAGCCGCTGCGCACGTGCCTGGCCGATGGCTGCTACACCGAGATTTCCACGGAATCGGTCGGTGAGCTTGGAGCGCGGGCAATAGCGGCGCTGGACCGATCCGGCTACGGCATCGGCGCGAATCTCGATGCGGCGGTAGGACGCATCGCCGGATCTACCGGGCTGGCGGTGGTGATCACTGATGTGGCGATTCGGCCCGCCCAGCAGACGTTTCCGGTTAGTCTGCTGGTGCTCTCGGAGTCTGCCCGGCGCTATCCCGGTTTCTCGGGTGCTGTGTTGCCTCCGCCGCCCGCCGGCGTTCGCGCCGACTCGTTCTACGACGCC
The DNA here is from genome assembly GCF_059812185.1 of Mycobacterium sp. NGS67. Classification (NCBI taxonomy): domain Bacteria; kingdom Bacillati; phylum Actinomycetota; class Actinomycetes; order Mycobacteriales; family Mycobacteriaceae; genus Mycobacterium; species Mycobacterium sp. NGS67. The sequence goes on along the minus strand of NZ_JCALCF010000010.1, from coordinate 159,965 downwards.
AATCCGCACCTCATCGACCAGGCGGTCGCAGCGATCGTGGCGCCCTTATGCGGACGGGATTGACCCGTATGACCAAGTGCCCGCGATGCTTCAATGCGGTTCCCGAAAACCGTTCGGTGTGGGCCGAGGCTCAACCACGCGACCCCGCACCCGATGAGGTGGCAAGCGACTTTCGTGGCCGGTCGGTGTCGATGGGCAAAATTGTCGAATACCATCTTCCGCCCGGTTCTCCGCCCGACGGTCCGCTCCAGCAGGCTGAACGCGAGTTAGACGGGCCGGTCATCGAAATCTGTCCGGTATGCCATTACCATTTGCCGCCACATTGGCGTTTCGGCAATGCCACCTGCGTCGCCATGGCCGGTGCCCGTACGACCGGCAAGACGGTGTATATCGCGGTGATGATCAAACAGCTCCAGCGCCATCTGGAACGGGATCATCGAGAGATGGATTTCGCCAACAGCGATACGCGCGAACGATATAGAGAGAACTATGAGAAGCCTCTCTACGAAGAGCGCGGCATTCTTCCGCCGACCCCGAAGGCGGAAACGGGGGGAAATCACCACGAGCCGTTGATCTTCAGTCTCGGGTTGTGGAACGGCACGCGGGAATTCCTGGTCATTCGCGACGTGGCGGGGGAGGACCTGGAGAACCACAACGTCGGTGGACGACCTTGGGAGTTCTTTTCAGCGGCGGACGCCGTCTTGTTCCTCTTCGACCCCATGCGGGTGGAGGAGGTTCGCGACCACCTCCGCGACCTGATACCGACCGACGCCGCGACCGGGGGCGACCCTCGTGAGGTATTGCGCACGGTGATGCGCCTCATCGGTGACGGTAATCCCCGACTGGCGGTGATTCTGTCGAAATTCGATGCGCTACAGGAGCTTCGAAAGGTACGCAGCAGCTACTTCGGCCAAATCATGTCCAACACAGGTGCCGCCTTCGCGCGGGATCCTGGTCTGGTCGCGGGTCGCTACAACGACGACGATGGGTGGCTACTGCACGCCGAAGTTCACAGCCTGCTGCAACGACTTGATGCCGGTCCAATGCTGCGCGCGATGGTAAACCCGCACAACGGACGCCAGTACAACCATCGCTTCTTTGCAGTGTCCGCTCTGGGCGGCGCTCCGCACGGCCAACAGATCAGTGCTAGTGGCATTTGCCCGTTCCGATGCATGGACCCGGTGAGGTGGGTTTACGCAGACCGCGGGGTGCTGGCGTGAAGCAACACAGGTTGCGTCCCGTGGTGTTTTGTAAGTGGTGGTGTGTTGGTCGCTGATGTGAAGGTCCATCGCGTGAGCCCTTGCGGTGAAGTGACCGAGGATCACTAACACGAGGAACTATGCGCTGGCCATGAATGAGCGCGCGGAATTGAGGGCGCTTGACGCGGGCAATGCCATTGTTGCTGGGGATTACGTACGCGAGGCGATCTATGAAAGCTATTGATGCGGAGTCGACCGCGGTGATCGGTGCCGGCCCTGATGAGCGCACCGATGCCAGGAACTCTATGTACTAACGTGTCCACCATCGGTCTTAGCGGGAAGCAACTTCATCACACGGGTGAAAGGCGAACGGTATGGGTGTCACACTGAATAAAGGCGGCAACGTCTCTCTGAAGAAGCTGGCCCCTGATCTGACCAAGGTGACCGTGGAGTTGGGCTGGAACAGCAGCTACGACCTGGATGCCAGCGCGCTCGCCTGCGGTGAGAATCACCAAGTGCTCTCTGACAAGCATTTCGTTTTTTACGGCAATCTGCATTCACCGGACGGCTCGATTGAACACGAGGGCGACAAACGCGAGGGATCGGGCGAGGGTGAGGACGAGATGATCAACGTCAACCTACCTGCGGTGCCGATCGATGTCACGAATATCTATTTTTCGGTATCTATCTATGACGAAAGCAATCAAGGACACACGTTCGGACAAGTGCGCGACGCGTACATCCGTGTTGTCGACAGTACGACCGGTACTGAACTGGCACGCTACGACCTGTACGAAGATGCTTCAAACGAAACTGCGATGATCTTTGGCGAATTGTACCGGCGTGCCGGAGAATGGAAATTTCGCGCTATCGGGCAGGGATATGCGTCGGGTTTGCGAGGCATTGCTCTCGATTACGGTGTGAATGTCGAGTAGGCGCCACTCGAGTAGCTGTGGAGGAGACATCGGACGTTGCCTGGCGAAAGGTGTCCGCTCCGAACCGAGGTTTTACGGCGAGTTCGCCAAGGATTGAGTGGACACCCGCGCGGCGGACGAGATGCTGGTTTGGCTGGCCGAACGCGCTGGCGTACAAGGCATTTGACCCAAAATGGCTCAGTTGTAGCCGGTGCTTCCGTCCACGCCATGCGTCGTGCTGATCAGTTTGGCGATGCAGTGGTCACGGTCGAACCCGTGACTCCGGCACCATGCCAAGGCGCCTTGCTTGCCGGTGTAACCGACATCGGCGATCGTCACCCAATAATCCGACGTCGAGAACGTCGACCACTGGCCCGACCACAACAGTCTGGCGCCGTACACCTGCCGCAACCGTTGATGCTCGTTCAGCGCCATGGCGAGATCCCACGTCACTCCGTTGTCGACAGTGCCGGGCCGCTTGGAACTCAACTGCGGGACCCAGCTCTCGGTGAGTCGGCTGTACACGTAAGGACGGTCAGCGTCGGCGATCTGCGCGAGTTGTTGCTCGGCTGACCTAGCCCCGGACGGTGCGTGGGTCGGAGCATCCGTCGACCGCGTCGTCGTCGGGTAAGTCGGCGACTTCGTCGTCGGTTCCGTCGTCGTTTGGTAGGAGGGTTGGTAGGTTGGCTGCCCAGAAGTCGGATAGGCGATGGCCGGCGAGTAGTCATTCGAGTCGGACTTCCGGTTGGCCACAATGCCTACCGTCAGAACTACGACCGCAACGACCAACGCGGCGGCGATCACCACCAGGGTGGGGACGAGGTAGCGGTTCGCGCTGTCGTCCCGATCCTGCGGGGGGAATGCAACGTCGGCGACCCTGGGGGGTGGCCAGTATTGCGCCTGCTGCGTCGGGGCCTGCGATTCTGCGAAAGCCGTCTTGTTCAGGTTGATCTTCGGAGCCGTCAAGGCACGTTTCGCCGCGCGCGCCAACGCTCCCGCACTGCCGTACCGGTCATCGGCTTCCTTCGCCATACCGCGGGCAACGACGGCGTCAAGCGCCGCCGGCACCCGCGGATTCACCGCGCTGGGCCGGGGCGGGGGCGACGACATATGCGCGGCCATCACTTGGTGGCTGTTGCCGGAGAACGGCGGTCTGCCGGTCAACGTCTCGTACAGCACGCAGGCCAGTGAGTAGACGTCGACCGCGGACGTCGTCTCCTCGTCGTCGAACCGTTCGGGAGACATGTAGGCGAAGCTGCCCACTTTGTATCCCGCCACGGTCAGGTGCGTGTCACCCGGAGCCTCGGCAATGCCGAAGTCGACCAGGTAGGCGAAGTCGTTGGGCGTGACGATGATGTTCTGCGGTTTGACGTCGCGGTGGATCAGTCCCTGTGCATGCGCCGCATCCAACGCCGCGGCCACCTGTTGGATGATGTCGACCGCGCGCTCCGGGTCGAGCGGCTCCGCGCGCAGCAACTCGTGCAAGGTAGGGCCCTGGACCAGGCGCATATCGATGTAGAGGGTCCGGTCGATCTCGCCCCAGTCGTGAATCGGGATGACGTGCGGTTCATCGAGGATCGCCGCGGCACGCGACTCGCGCAGGAACCGGATGCGAAAGGTTTCGTCGTCCGCATATTCCTCGGGCAGCACCTTCAACGCGATTCTTCTGCGCTTGTCGGTGTCGAACGCCTCGTAGACCTCACCCATGCCGCCTTTGCCGAGCAGCCGATTGATCTCGTACTTGCCAAAGGTTCCGCCCACGAGTGACCTCACGAAAACCCCTACCTCTCCTCTTTATGGCCAGTATCCGGCAGAGGTCTGACATAAACGCGAAGTTTGCCAAGAACGGATGATGTCATCTAGTGGCAACGCGAGGCGGAGCGGCGCTGAGGGTATGTGTTTGATGACTGGCGACTGAGTTGTGCCGACGCGCTGTGCCCCTGAGCCCGATGTTGCTGATGTGACGTTTGTGGTATTCGGGCAGCTCGAAGCGGGACGACGGGCACCGCAACTCACCTGATTAGTGCCGCCCCCCGGTGCCGATGTGGCAAAGGCGCCAGCAGGCTCGCTACACCAATAGTCGTATCGTTCGGCAAGTGCGGACACATCGGACCGGAGGTTTGCTACTCACGCAGACACAGCCGACCTGACCCACGCGAGGGGTCCGCTCACTTCTTCGGCTTGAGCGCCACGATCTTGTTGTTGCGACCACCGACGTAGACGGTGCCGTTCCTGTCCACCGCCAAACCCCACGGGTTGTCGAGGCCGGTGAAGTGCAGCTCGACCTGGGTCGTCGACTTCGCGGGCAGTTTGAGGACCCGATCGTTCCCGGTGTCGTTGACGTACACCGCGCCGTCGCTGTCCAACGTGACACCGCCGGGTTTCTTCAGACCCTGGAACTTCAGCTCCTGTTGATCTTTCGAGCCCGCGGGCAACATCGGCACTCGATTGTTGCCTCCGTCGCCCACATAAACCGTTCCGCCGCTGTTCACCACCAGACCGGTCGGACTGCTGAGGCCGGTGAACGGCACCTCCTCCTGCTGGTTCGAACCGTTGCGCAGCATCACGACCCGGTTCGTTGCGGTGTCGGCGACATAGACGGTCCCGCTGCCATCCACCGAGAGGCCGGTCGGATTCTCCAGGTCCTTGAACGGCAGCACTTCTTGCTTCTGTGAGCTCGCGTGAAGCACCAGCACCCGCCTGTTGCCGGAGTCGTTGACGTAAACCGAGCCGCCGTGGTCGGCTGTCACCCCGGTCGGGTAGTTCAGCCCGTCGAACGGCAGCACGTGCGGGGTATCCGAGCCCACGTACAGCGCCAGGATCCGGTTGTGTGGGCTGTCGGCGACATAGACCGTACCGGCGTAGTCCACCGACAGGCCTTGCGGTTCGGTCAAGCCGGTGAACGGCAGTGTCACCTGTTCGAACTCTTCGGTAGCGGGTCCGGAGTTGCCGCCGAAGGCGACCAGTCCCGCCACGACAGCGACCACGGCGACCAGAGCGCCCGAGACCGCGACGGCCTTGCGGCGCCACCACGGCTGCGACGGTGGACGCTGTACCTCCGGCGGCCGCCCCGCGGTCGGGGTTCGCACCGGGGACGGGGGCGGAGACGTCACCGGACGCGCCATGGTGGGTGGGCCCGGGTTCTGCTGTGGTGGTGGCGTCCGCGGGGCCGGTGCCCGCGGGGGCGGCGGCTGCGGCGGGGGAGTCTGAACCGGCGCGAATGCCGGTGAACGGGCGTCGGAACGGGCTCCGTAGTGCGCGTGGTCGACCACAACCGGCCGCATCTGGGTGGGCGACTCGTGCGGCGACGTGAGGGCCTGGCTGGCGGCGCGGGCCAACTCCACGGCGGTGTCGTAGCGATCGTCGGGGTGCTTGGCCATCCCTTTCGCGACGACGACGTCCAGCCCGCCCGGCAGGCCAGGATTCGTGCTCGACGGTCGCGGGGGAGGTGCGGTGAGGTGACTGGTGACTTGTTGCTGCAGGGTGGTGCCGGGAAAGGGGTGCTGCGCGGTCAGGCACTCGTAAAGCACACAAGACAGGGAATAGACGTCCGAGCGCGCGTCGACGGTGGCGGTACTGAACCGCTCAGGGGCCATGTAGTGCCACGTCCCGACGAAGTCCCCGGCTTTGGTCAAGGCCAAATCGCCTGCCGCGCGAGCGATTCCGAAGTCGATGAGGTAGGCGAAATCGTCGTGGTCGAGCAAGATGTTGGACGGTTTGACGTCCCGGTGCAGCAACCCGTCGCGGTGCGCGGCGGTGAGCGCCTTGGCAACCTGATCGATGATGCCCACCGCCCGAACCGGAGCCAGCGGGCCGGTGTTGAGCTCGGCCTGGAGGTCGCGGCCCTCGATCAGCCGCATGTCGACGAACAAGCGTCCGTTGATTTCGCCGTAGGTGTGGATGGGAATCAGGTGTGGATTGTTCAGCCGTGCGGTCGAGTGCGCTTCGCGTCGGAACCGTTGCTGGAAGACCGGATCGTTGGAGATTTCGGAGGGCAGGATCTTGAGCGCGACGACCCGCTCGGTGCCGGTGTCATAGGCCCGCCACACCTCGCCCATGCCGCCACGCCCCAGCAACTCGATCAACTGGTACTTACCGAACGGAGTTCCCTCCAACGAACCCCTCCATCCATTTCCGCCAGCATCCGGCCAAACCATAATGCTCCCACTTTGGGGTGGATCGCTAGGCTGGCCCTGCCTAGCAGCGTCTTCGACATAGCTTGTCTGCATTGCTCTACCTCCTGAACTCACTGCACTCGCGAGACGAAATGCGCTGTGGCGTACCCATGCGACTGCATGATCCGTGGCGAGACGGCTGACCACTCGCCAATATCTTTGTTGCCCATACTTTCCGAAGCCGCCCGTCCGATGCGCAGCGCCGAAGATCCGGCCCGGGACGGGCCAATCCTGTTCTCGCGCAGCACTTCCCGTTGGCCGCGATCACGGACACACGGGCCGTCAGCGCGCCGGTTCTACCGGTTCGGCGCACCCGAACGTCCGGTTGGTTGCTCATGACAGCCAGCATCGCCGCAGCCGCAGCGCAGAACATCGGCGCAACCGCGCAGATCTTCGCATCTGGAGCGCGTAGTTGGGACTGGTAGCGGCGCGAGCAGCATTAACTGGCGCGCAAGCCCAGGAGAGGGGACGTCAGTGCGAGCGAGACTCACGACCGGGCTCGGCGTCGTTGCCGTCGCGGTGTCTGCGGGGTGTTCGCCGGCCCATCGTGAAGCGCGGCCGTCGCCGACCATCACCGCGAGCCCCGGGCCGACGACGGTGCAACAGCTGTGCGACTCCCAATCGTGGCCACGGCCGCTGCCGGACGTCGTCGGCGGGCTGCTCTACCAGGCCAAAAACGGAGCACTGGGGTGCTGGGACAACCTTCGTGCGGTCGCTTCCGACGGGCACGACCCGCTGCACAACCCGGCCCGCGCCGGGGAGAAGACGTATCGGATCGTCGCCGTGTCGCCGGCGGTCGGCGCCCCGACCGGTCGCCATGGCCCCGTGACGCTCGAACTCGCCGAGGTCGACCCCGCATCGCCGCCCGCGTTTCGGCCGTGCGATTGGGTTACGACCGTCGAGGCTGCCGGCATCATGGGCGGTCCGGTCCGCGCGGAGCCGCTGGGCACCGACACCGGGTCGGTCGACATCGCCTGCCTCTATGACAAACCGGGCGACGAGGTAGCCGATGTGGAGATCGACCTGCAGCTGCCCGGCGCTTTCCCGGTCGACGCCGCCGCGCAGTTCGCACTGACGACTGCGACGGGCCCCGGGACCGTTGTCGACGGGATCGGGATCAGGGCGGACTGCCTGGAAGAACTCACGACCACTCCGCCGGCCACCACGCTGCTCGTCCTGCTGGACGGCGGCCGCCTGCTGCGAGTGACCCAGGGCTACGGGTCCTGCGACAGGCTACGGCTATTGGCACAATTGGCGATCGGCCGCATTGGCGCGTAAGGCCACGCATTTCGGCCTGTGCCGTTCAGGCATCAGCAGCATCGATCCCGCCGGGGGGTCTGGTGCACCCATACGAACTGCCGAATACCGGCTGCGCGCAACATTATTCGAGACCCGGCCGGCCACGCCCGCAACGGCTCGGCGCCGCACACGATCTCGGGCCGTTCCACCTGATACGTGCGAGCTCTCCAGGTGAGTGTGCCGCGTTGAGCGGTACGCAGATTCCGGTACCAGTCCGCCGTCGTGCGAACGCGCTTGGGCGGCAACGAAATCGACTAACCCAGCTCGAAAGAGTCTCGCGAGACCCGGAAGAAATGCTTGCTGTTGGTGTCGGTGCATTGCACGCCGGACTGCTCGCTGACACAGGTGAACGTGCCGGCGGTGATGCTCTGGCCATAGTTCAGCGTCGGCTCACCGGGCAATTTCGTTGTGTCACCGTGGCATTCGATAGCCCCCCGCCGGCCCGGGGTCAACGTGAATCTGTCCCCCCAGCTGATGTGTTTGGCGCATTCGGGAGGCGGCGGCGGTGTGTAGGTGTAGTCGCTGATGTCGCATTGGACGAGCTGGGCGTCCAGCGCGCAGGTGATGTTCCCCGACGGCGACTGGAAGTACTTCGACTCCGCGTGTGCGGCGGCCGGCAAGGCCAGTGCAGTCCCTGCCGACACCGCAGCCATCGACGTTATCCACCAGATCCGCATCGCCGAAGCCTAGCCGCCCGGGGATGTCGGTGGGTGCCGTTACCCTGCGAACCATGCAGAGATCAGGCGGCCGGTTTGGTGCGTTGTTCTAAGCCGGCGCCGAAGTGATACGCAGGTTGCGGCGTCTCGGGTGAAGGGCGCATCACCGGTAGCGGTTGTTACCATCGCGCGGTGAGCCGAGTATCCAGGCGTGACGTGCTGAAATACGCGGCCGGGGCACCACTGGTCCTGGCTGGTCTGGTCACCGGGCCGCCCGCCGCGGCGGCCGGTATCGCCGGAATGACCGTCTTCCTCGACCCGGGCCACAATGCTGTCGCCGACGCGTCGATCAACCGGCAAGTCCCCAACGGTCGAAATGGCACCAAGCCGTGCAACACCTCGGGCACCGCCGCCGGCGACGGTTATCCCGAACACGCCTTCACCTGGGACGTCACCACCATGGTCGCGGCCAACCTGAACGGGATGGGCGTCAATACCCCGCTCTCCCGCGGTGACGACGCCTCCGCCGGTCCCTGCATCGACGACCGCGCCGCCCGCGCCAACGCCGCGCACCCCGACGCGATCGTCAGCATCCACGCCGACGGCGGCCCCGCGTCCGGGCACGGCTTTCACGTCAACTACTCGGCACCCCCGCTGCAGCCGTCCCAGGAAGGCCCGTCGATTCAGCTCGCCAACGCGATGCGCAGCGCCCTGCTCGCCGCCGGCTTCTCCCCGTCCAACTACATCGGCTCCGACGGCTTGTACGGGCGGGCCGACCTCGCCGGCCTGAACTTCGCCGAATACCCGGCCGTGCTGGTCGAACTCGGCAACATGAAGAACGCCGACGACGTCGCCACCATGGAAAGCGCCGACGGGCGCGCCAGGTACGCCGCCGCGGTCACCCAAGGGATAGTCGCTTATCTCCAAGCCAAAGCGCGGTAGCCGTCGTGCGATCGTGGTGGTCGCCGCGCTGGTCGCGGCCGCCGCGGTCGTGACCGTCACCGCCGTCTACACCTACCGGACCGCGCCGTCTCCGACTCCGACTCCCGCTCCGGCTCCGGCGACGGCGACGATGCCGCCCGGCTCGTCGGCACCACCAAGGCCGTCGCCCCCGCAAGCGGTCGATCTGGCCGCGGAATTCGTCGAGATGGCCCGCACGCTGAACGCCACCATGGGCCTGGCGGTCACCCCGGTCGGCGCCGCGCAGCCGGTGACCACATTCGGCGACTGGCACTCGGGCCCGGCCTGGTCGACCATCAAGGTGCCGCTGGTGATCGCCGCCTACCGGCAACAGGGCAGAGTCACCGAGCAGATGAGAGCCGCCATCGTCGCATCCGACAACGCCGCCGCCGAAGCGCTCTGGGAGCACCTGGGCGATCCGGGCGCCGCGGCGCTGAAAGTCGAGCAGGTCCTGCGGGAGACCGGCGATCCGACGACCGTTGAATCCCGAAGGCTGCGAAAGGAATTCACGGCGTTCGGGCAGACGATCTGGTCGCTGTCCGATCAGGTGCGATTCACCGCCAACGCCTTCTGCAACCGGGCCAACGCACCCGTATTCGCGTTGATGGGCGAAATCGAGCCGCAGCAGAGCTGGGGAATCGGCACCATGCCCGGGGCGCAGTTCAAGGGTGGCTGGGGTCCGTCGCCGGCCGGCAAATACCTGGTGCGCCAGCTCGGAATCGTCGGCAACTCCACCGGCAAGGTCGCGGTCGCAATCGCCGCAGAGCCGGCGTCGGGAACGTTCGAGGACGGCAGGCATGCCCTCGACGCCGCCGCCACGTGGCTGACCAGCCACCTCGACCAGCTGCCCGCCGGCCAATGCCAGGAGAGCGGTTAAGAAATCCGGGGCGCCGTGCCGCATAATCCCTACGGGAGGCGATAACGGTGTCAGCGGCAGATCAGCGTGTAGGCACGACCTTCGGCAAATACACGATCACCGGCGTGCTCGGCAAGGGCGGCATGGGGGAGGTCTACGAGGCGTACGACAACCAGATCGGCAGGACCGTCGCCCTGAAGATCATCAAGAGTCAGTACGCCAACGACCGCAAATACCGCACCCGCTTCGAGCGGGAGTCGCACTCCGCGGCGACATTGCAGGAACCGCACGTCATCCCCATCCACGGCTTCGGTGAGATCGACGGCTCGCTCTTCATCGACATGCGCCTGGTTCGCGGCAAAGATCTGGAGAGCCTGTTGGCGAAGGGTCCGCTCGAACCGGCGCGGGCCGTGATGATCGTCAACCAGATCGCCGCCGCCCTCGACGCCGCGCACGCCGACGGCCTCGTTCACCGCGACGTCAAACCGCAGAACATCCTCGTCACCCCGGCCGATTTCGCCTACCTGGTCGACTTCGGGATTGCCGAGTCGGTAGGTGAGAACACCCGACTGACCGCTACCGATATGCGTATCGGTTCGTGGGCGTACATGGCGCCCGAACGCTTCGCCAGCTCCGACATCACACCCGCGGCCGACGTCTACTCGCTGGCTTGCGTCTTGTACGAAGCACTGACCGGCCAGTTGCCATTTCCGGGTTTGACGCAGGGCGGTCTGGTCGCGGCCCATCTGTCGTCGCCGCCGCCGCGGCCGAGCCTGACGAATCCGAGGGTGCCGCCGGCACTCGACGACGTGATCGCCCGCGGCATGGCCAAGGAACCCGACGACCGTTACGGGAGCGCCGGGGCACTGGGCCGCGGCGCCGAGCGGGCGCTGCACGCGGGCGCGCGCACCGCTACCGGCCCGATCGAACAACCGACGACACAGGCCGCGACCCGGCCGCCCGCGCCGCCGCCACAGCAGTTGCCGTACCAACCACAACCGCAGTATCAGCAGGTCCACCCGCAAGCGTTTCGGTCGTCGGAGCCGCAACCGATGGTTGCGAGCCGAACGCCGGAGCGCGACGCGCGGGGCTGGGTGGTTCCCGCCGTCATCGGGGGCTGCGTGGTGTTGGTTCTCGGCGCGCTCGGCATGATCATCGGACTGCTGGCCCAACGGGATTCGCCGCGGGCCCCGGCCGCGTCGTCGGCGGCGACGGTTCCGCCGACGATTCCGCCGTACACGGGGGACCCAACATCGTCGAGTCCGCCGCAGCCCAGCCCGTCACGCCCCGCCAATGTCGCGCCGCCGCTGGTGACCGGCCCGGACCAGAGTGCCAATCGACAGACCTGCGACCAGGGTGTGCAGCTGAACGGGTCCCGCGGCGGGCGGGGTTCGCCGCAGACGTCGTGCTATTTCGCCGAGTCAGTGCTGCAGGCGTATTTGTCCGCCTACGGCAATCTCACCAACGCGCCGCGAACGGTTTCGGCGCGCGGAGCCGTTTCCTGCTCGACGGTCCCGGGCGCGGAATGCGATGGGGGGAACTTCGTGATGCACTGCGTCGGTGACGGTCCGAACCCCTGGATCAGGTGCGCCGGCGGCAAGGAGGCGGTGGTCTACCTCTGGTAGCTCCTGCGATGTTGCGGGGGTATAGGGGCGCGTCGCCTTAAAACCGCCGCGAGTGCAAACCTGCACGACACCGACCTGCGGGGTATCGCTAGGTGAACCATCCCGGAGGGAGTACGGAATGAATGCACCCGTGACATCCACGATCGATGCGCTGGAACTGGACGAACAACTCAATTCGGCACACCCGCCGCGCGTGGTCGACGTGCGGACCCCGGCGGAGTTCGAGACCGCCCACATCGCCGGGTCTTACAACGTGCCGCTCGACATATTGCGTCAACACCACGGCGAGATCATCCGACACCTCCCCGAAGATGTTGTGCTGGTCTGCAAGTCGGGTCAACGCGCATCCCAGGCCAATGACCTGCTGAGCAAGGCAGGGGTGAGTTCCGGCCGGGTCCTCGACAAGGGTTTCACCGGTTGGGAAAACCGGGATCTCGACGTCGAGCGCGGCACCGAACGGTGGGACCTCGAGCGCCAGGTGCGGCTCGTGGCGGGATCCGTCGTGCTGTCCTCGGTGGTCGGCAGTGTGGTCGTGCCGCAACTCAAGTGGTTGGCCGCCGCGATCGGAGGCGGACTGACCTACGCCGCCCTCTCCAACACCTGCGGGATGGCCGCTGCGCTGTCCAAATTGCCGTACAACCGAGGCGCGAACTCCGACGTCGACACGATCGTGGCTCAGCTCAGGGACAACGGCTGATCGCGATCCGGCACCGCGGTCAATGAGCGACCTTTCGTCTCCGGCAGCAGGTAGGTGCAGACCAGGCTGATGACGACCAGGGCCGCCAGCATCAGCCCGATCGCCCAGACTCCGTAGCCGCTCAGCAGTGGTCCGGCGATCAGCGGTGGCACCGCGCCACCCAGAATGCCGGCGATGTTCAGCGCCAGTCCGGCACCGGTGTAGCGGTACTCGGTGGCGAACAGCTCTGGCACGAAAGAGGTCATCGGCGCGTAGGCCGAACCGGCAATCGCGTACGTCCCTACGATCGCCGCCGCGAACAGCACGGGATTCCGGCTGTCCACCAACGGAATCAACGCGAAAGTCCACGGCAACCCCACCGCCCACCCGCACAGGACGACCGGCCGCCGTCCCACCCGGTCACTCATGGCGGCCGACAACGGCACAACCGCGATCCAGGCCAGGCCGCCCAGCACCCCGGCGAACAGGATCACACTGCGGGACAAGCCGATATTGCTGTGCGCGTAGGTCATCAGGTAGCTGCCGGCCATGAAGACGAACGCGAAGACGGCCACGAAACTGCCCGACGAGAGCGCGACGACCCCGGACTGCCTGCCCAGCACCTCGCGCAACGGAGCCCGATTGACCGCTCGCGCTTGCTGTTCGGTGAACACCGGGGTCTCGGCGACGTTGATCCGGACGTACAGCGCCACCGCGATCAGCAGCCCGCTGAGCAGGAACGGCACCCGCCAGCCCCAACTCGTGAACGCCGAACTCGTCTCTCCGATAGTGAGATTCACCGCCAGGAACGTCAGGCTGGTCAACAACATGGCGACCCCGGCGCCCAGCGCGGTGAACATGCCGTAGCGGCCGCGCAGGTCAGCCGGCGCGTACTCGGCGGCCAACAATGCCGAACCCGCCCATTCGCCGCCGGCGGCGAACCCTTGCAACAGTCGCAACGTCAACACGATCACTGGTGCGGCGAGACCGATCGACGCGGCGCTCGGCGTCAGCCCCACCGCGACGGTGGCCACGCCCATGATCAGCATCGTGGCGACCAGCGTGGCTTTGCGGCCGAGCCGGTCCCCGAAGTGCCCGAACACCGCACCACCCAACGGCCTGGACACGAACGCGGCCGCGAACGCGCTCATCGAGGCAACGGTTGCCATCGCGGGGCTCAGCTCCGGAAAGAACACCGTCGGGAACGTCAATGCCGCCGCGGCGCCGTAGATGTAGAAGTCGTAGAACTCGACCGTCGTGCCCACCATGCACGCCAGCGCAATGCGTTTGGGGTAGCGGGCCACGGAGGGTCAGCGTATTCGGCCAGGGGGTGCCGTGTCCTCTGCTACGTTCGGCTCAGATGTTTCGCCGCAAACTGTCCGAAGCGCAGCACGTCATGCAACCTGCCGTGCGGCTGCGCGACCAGGCAGAGGCGCTGGCCGGGCTGGTGAGCCGGGGCGAGAGCGTTCTCGACGTCGGCTGCGGTACCGGCCACCTCTCGGCGTATCTGCGCGACATGTACGGGGCGGTGCCCACCGGCATCGACGTCAAGGATTCCCGGGTGGCCGACGTCGCGTTCGTCGAATTCGACGGGACCTCGATTCCGTTCGGCGACAACTCATTTGACATCGTCGTCCTCAGCGAGGTACTGCACCACAGCCACGACCCCGTCGGCTTGGCCGCCGAATGCCGACGGGTCGCGCGCCGCCGCATCATCGTGTTCGAGGACATGCCCGACGGTCCGCTCGGCAAGATCGCCCTGTACGCCCACGTGCACGCGTTTGCGCGATTTCACCGCTACCCGTTCGCCCCGGCCGGGTTCGACGAATACCGTAAGGCGCTGGCCTGGCTTCGGACGACCGCGATCAGCGTCGCCCGCATCCCGCAGCCGCCCGAATGGTTGACCGTGTACCCGCGGGTCTTGTTCGTCTACGAACTGACGCCCTGATCGCCGCGGATCGTTTCGACGGCGCAGGCCGGCATCACCGGCGGTCGGGTCAGGACCACGCGACCGGCAAGCTCTTGATGCCGTGAATGAACTGCGACAGCAGCCGCGCCGGTTCCTCGATGGCGACGATGTCGGGTATCTCGCGTCGCAGTTCGTCGAATACCACCCGGATCTCGCGGCGCGCCAGGTTCGCGCCCAGGCAGAAGTGCGCGCCGCCGCCGCCGAAGCCGACGTGCGGATTGGGGTGGCGAGCCACATCGAACGTCCACGGGTCGGCGAACTTGGACTCGTCCCGGTTGGCCGAGCAGTACCACAGCGAAACCTTGTCGCCCGCAGCCATTTTGGTGCCGCTGAGCTCGAAGTCGCGGGTCAGCGTGCGGCGCATGTAGATCACCGGCGAGGCCCAGCGCACGATCTCCTCTACCGCGGTATGTTCCAGTCCCTCGTAGTCCGCCCACCACTTCTCCCGCTGCTCGGGGTAGCGGGACAGCGCCAGCACGCCGTGACTGATCGCGTTGCGGGTCGTCTCGTTGCCGGCCACCACCAACAGGATGAAGAACATCGCGATCTCCGACGACGACAGCCGCTCGCCGCTCACCTCGGCTTCGACCAGCGCGGTGGTCAGGTCGTCGTGGTGGTTGACCCGGCGATCTTCAGCCAGAGCGGCGGCGTAGGCGCCGATGTCCATCGACACCTGGATGAACTCTTCGTAGTCGGTGGTCAGGTCGGGGTCGCCGAAGCCGAGAATCACGTTGGTCCAATGGAATATCCGTTGGTGGTCTGCCTCGGGGATGCCCATCATGTCGCAGATGATCTGCAACGGCAGCGGCCCGGCGAGTTCGCTGACCAGGTCGGCTTGCCCGTCGGGATGGTCGGCGATCATCGAGGTCACCAACTGGTGCGCGCGGTCGCGGACGGAGGCCTCGATGCGGGCAACGACCTTCGGGGTGAACGCCCGGCTGACGATCGAACGCAACCGTTGATGACGCGGGTCGTCCATCACGATCATCGATCCGAAATACTCGGCCAACTCCGGTGTCTGATCGTTGATGGTGATGCTGGGACTCGAGCTGAACACCTCCGGGTGTCGACTGGCGAAGAAGATATCGTCCAGCCTGGTCAACGCCCAGTGCCCGTTGCCGGCATCGAAACCGTCCATTTCGACCGCGGGCCAGAACGAGATCGGCGCCTCGCGTCGCAGCGTGGCGAAGGCGCCGTCGCGGTAGTCGTCGTCGCGGGCCCAGAAATCCAGTGAACCCAGCGCGATCTCGGAAATCGGAATCTCGGGCGGTCGCGTCCCGTTCACCCGCGGAACCAGGTTGCCGTGCGACGCCGAGCCCGGCCTGACTTTGAGGTCCATGCGATCCTCCTTGGCCCCCTTCGCCGTTGAAGGGGTCACACTCGCGAGCCTAGACCTCCGGGCCGATCCGGTGCGCCCGCTTTCCTCAGCCCGTCAGTGCGAACAGATCGCCCGCCCGGGCGTCCCGGTGGAATGCGCATCGTTGACCACATTGCCGTCGACCATGATCTTGCAGGCGATCGTGCCCTGACCCTGGGCGCTGAGCACGAAGACCTGCCCACCGAAAGCCTGGAATTCTGTCGACCACGGCAGCGCGACGTTCACCGCGCGCTGCTGACCGCTTCGGGACTGCCAGGAAATGTATTCGGCGACGCCCGGTCCGCTGACCTCGTAGCGAATCTGCGGAAATTCGCCCGGCTTGGGGGTGGCGTTGGCGACTCCACAGGTGGCCGCGAATGCGGTACCGACGGCGAACACGATCGAAGCTGCACGACGACTGGTCATGGTTGTCCATGTTGTCATCACCGAGGGGTGAATACGAGACCCTTTGGACGCAGAACTTAGGGTGAATCCCGAGACGGGGTGACGTGGAGGTGCTGATGTCGAAGCAGAGCGCGAAACGGGTCGTCGTGTGGGGCACCGGTTTCGTGGGCCGGATGGTGATCCCGGAAATCGTCAAGCATCCGCTGTTCGAGTTGGTCGGCGTCGGGGTCAGCAACCCGGACAAGGTCGGTCGCGACGTCGGCGACATCTGCGGGTTGCCCGAATCGATCGGCGTCACCGCCACCGATGACGTCGACGCACTGATCGCGCTCGAGCCCGACGCGCTGGTGCACTACGGACCCACCGCGATGCACGCCAAGGACAACATCTCGTTGATCAGCCGATTCCTGCGGGCCGGCATCGACGTGTCCTCCACGGCGATGACGCCGTGGATCTGGCCGACCATGCCGCAGAACCCGCCGAACTGGATCGAACCGATCACGCATTCCTGTGAACTCGGAGAGTCGTCCTGCTTCACCACCGGCATCGATCCGGGATTCGCCAACGATCTGTTCCCGATGACCCTAATGGGGTTGTGTTCGGAGGTGCGCAAGGTGCGGGCCTCGGAGTTGCTGGACTACACCAACTACGAGGGTGACTACGAGCGGGAGATGGGCATCGGACGCGAACCCGAGTACAGCCCGATGCTGGAAAACAGCGACGTGCTGATCTTCGCGTGGGGTGCCACCGTGCCGATGATCGCCCACGCCGCCGGCATCATGCTCGACGAGATGACCACCACCTGGGACAAGTGGGTGACCCCCAACGACCGTGAATCCGCCAAGGGGGTGATCAAGGCCGGTCACGTCGCCGCCGTCCGGTTCACCATCAACGGGATCTACCAGGGGGAGACGCGCATCCAACTCGAGCACGTCAATCGCATCGGGTTGGACGCGGCGCCGGACTGGCCGACGGGCAACGACAACGACGTCTACCGCGTCGAGATCGAAGGCACCCCGAGCATCGTTCAGGAGACCGCGTTTCGGTTCACCGACGGCTCGGGCCGGGACGCGGCCGCGGCCGGCTGCCTGGCCACCGGATTGCGGGCCCTGAACGCCGTGCCCGCACTCAACGAACTCTCCCCGGGCTGGGTCACCGCCCTCGACCTGCCGCTGATACCGGGCGCGGGCACCATCCGCTAGCCGGCCCGGCCGCCGTACAGCTTGCGCATAGCCGACACAAAGATTGGCTATAGGCCTTACCGCAAAAGTTGAGGTTAGGTGAGAATGCAGAGCGTTCCACCGCACACGGGGATTGGACCAGATGGCAGACGGAATTAGGCTCGCGCTGGGTCTGTCGATCGGCGCCACCAACCTGGCCGCCGTGACGCCGGACCACGCCATCACCCGCAAACCCGTGCTCACCCTGTTCCGGCAGCGGGCACCCGAAGTCGGGGTGCCGTCGGAGAATCCGAGGCTGGATCAGCCCGGCCTGGTGATCAGCGACTTCGTGGATCGGGTCGGCGACCGGGTGGGGATCGTAGCTGCCGACGGATCGACGCACCGCAGCGAAGCCCTGGTGGCCGACGGGTTGCGCGCGCTGGCCTATGCCGCCACCGGTGGGCGCGCGTTGCCCGAGAACGTTGCGGTGACCTACCCGGCCCACTGGAGCGCCTCGGCGATCGACGCCTTGGGCGCCGCGTTGAGCAGGGTGTCGGAGTGGTCGCAGTCCGGCAAGCCGTTGACGTTGATTCCCGATGCCGCGGCGGCACTGTTCGCGGTCCGCGCCAATCCCGGTATACCGGCCCGCGGGATCGTCGCGGTGTGCGATCTCGGCGGCAGCGGCACCAGCATCACGCTGGTCGACGCCGGTGGCGACTATCAGCCGGTGGCCCCGACCTTGCGGCACCACGACCTGTCCGGGGACCTGATCGACCAGTCGCTGTTGACGTACGTGATGTCGGAGTTGCCCGCGACCGGTTCGTTCGATCCGGCCGCCACCTCGGCGATCGGTTCGCTGAGCCAGTTGCGGACCGAATGCCGCAACGCCAAGGAACGGCTCTCGTCCACCACGGTGACCACCCTCGCCCACAATGTTCCCGGGATGCGCGGCGAGGTCCGGTTGACCCGCAACGAACTCGAGGAAACCATTCGGGGCGCCCTCGATGGATTCGTCGATGCTGTCGGACAAACGTTGAGCCGCAACGGGATTCACATATCCAACTTGGTCGCGATCGCGACGGTCGGGGGCGGTGCCGCCATCCCGGCGGTGACCACGTCATTGTCCGGGCGGTTCGGGGTGCCGGTGATCACCACACCTCGCCCACACCTGACCGCCGCCATCGGCGGCGCGTTGCGGGCAGCGCGCGGTCCCGCAGACACCAGCGCGACGGTGTTGACCCCAGCCGCGTCCGCCGCCGCCGCCGCGCTGGCGGCCCGATCTCAGGACAGCCCCGTCGACGGCGGATCAGAACTGAACTCCGACGCGCCGGTCTCGTTGATGCAGCCGGCGCTGGCGTGGTCGGAAGCCGCCGACGACGAATCGCGGGTGATGCCGGTGGCCTCAGACGAGGCACGCGGTTCCAGGCTGACTTCCGCGCGACCGCAGATGGCGTTCGAGCAGGAAAGCAAGCCGCAGCCGGAAGCCAAGAAGTCGCCGATTCCCTGGTATCGGTTGCCTGCTGTGCTGATCGTCGGCGCAATCGTGGCGGTGCTGATCGTGGGGGCGGCGGTGACGATCGCGCTGAACTCTCATGACCAGCGCACCACCCCGCCGGCGAGCACAACGTCGGTCGCTCCGAGTTCGTCGGCGCCGCCGCCGTCTTCGCCGTCGCCTTCGCCGACGCCGTCTCCGTCGTCGGAGACCCCGACCCCGGAACCGGCACCGCAGACGGAGACACCGCAACCCCAACCGACGCGGCAACCGACTCGACAGGCTCCGCCACCGACTACCCAGGCGCCTCCCCAGACGACACAGCCGCCGGCTCCAACTCAGCCGCCGGCCACCACTCAGCCGCCGGCGCCGCCGACGCCGCCGACCACCCCTCCGGCGGCGCCGCAACTGCCGCAGTTACCGCAGATTCCCGGGTTACCGCAGATTCCCGGGCTGCCAGGAGCGCCGCAGGGCCCGGGCTAGTTGCTCCCCGGCGTTCCGTCGGGTTTCCAGTGTGGGTCCCTGGTTTCCAGGGTGAAATGTTGGCTTTGCGGGTGCAGCCTGGGCGGGTTTTTCGGCCGATTTTCCCACCGTGGGCGCACACCGAACGCCGCCTCTTCACAATGAAAGCCAAGGATTCACACCGAAGTGTGGAATGGAAAGTCCGCTAATGTGCGGTTGACCGACCAGCCCAAGTCAGGTGTTCGCGGCTTCTTTCTCTTCCTTGTCTTGCTTGTCTTTGGACTCTTCTGACTTGTCTTTGGACTCTTCTGACTTGTCCTTGGACTCATCGGACTCGTCTTTCGCCTCGTCTGACTTGTCTTTCGCCTCGTCCGAGTCGCCTTCGTCCTCATCGTCCTCGTCGAACTTGCCGTCTTCCTTCGCGACCTTGATGATCTCTTCGTTGAACTCTTTGTCGCGATCGATGTTTTCTTCGGCGGTTTTCTTGGCGTCCTCTAGCAACTCCTCGTCGGACTTGTCCGCGAGCTCCGCGGTCTGGTCGGCCTCGGCGCCCCGCTCGCTGGTGTCGTTCAGGTCCTTTTCCTTGCCGCCGTCGTCACCCTTCGAGTTTTCTTCCTTGCCGCCGCCGTCACCCTTCGCGTTTTCTTCCTTGCCGCCGCCGTCGCCCTTCGCGTTTTCGGTTTTGTCCGAATCATCCTTGGAGGCTTCGTCTTTCGCCGATGAGTCGTCGTCGTCGTCGGAGTCCGACTTGTCGCGTTCGGCTTCTGCCTTCTTGGCCGGGGAATCCTCGTCGTCGGCGTACTTGGGATTGCCGTCGTCGTCGAGCCATTCGTTGACGGCCGTGCCGGTGATGGTTCCGCCGGACCCGGGCAGCACCAGCGTCGGCTGGTACTTGTAGGCCTCCCGCATCTCGGCGGCCTTTTCCTTTGCTTCGTCATCGGGTTCGGGTGCGCCGGACGTGTCGACCCCGCCACCGTCGTCGTCGCTGTTCTTGCCGCTTTCGCCTTTTTCGTCAGACTTCTTTTCGTCCTTCGGCTCCTCAGCAGTGTCCACGCCGCCGCCGTCGGTGGTGTCCTCGCTGTCCTTGTCCGCCGAGTCGTCGTCGTGTGCGCTCATGCTGATGCCCCTTTGAGTTGCGTTTGCGACCGATGCTCTGGGGGGTTACCCACTACGGCGTCACACCAAAACGCGCCGTTACCGCGAACCGCGCTTGACCAGCACGATCGAGGCCAGCGGAATGCGCATCGGCTCGGGCGCACGGGTCAACTGCTCAGCGACGGCGGTCTCGAGTTGCGTGACGAATTCGCCGGCTCGCGGGTCGCCGGTGCCGCCGTCGAGGCCGGCCGTCAACGTCGGGAACAGGGCTGCCCGGGCGAACGCCGCCCACTGAGCGCCGAAAGCCTCTGCGTCGGAGTCGGTTCGGTACCGGGCCCAGAAGCGGTCCTCGGCGTTGAACATCTCGAGCTGGTCGATCCGCAGGCCCTCGAACCAACCCCGCGGCGCGAACGGAGCCCGAAAGTCCTTCTCGGTCCGGGCAACCACCGGAATCACCATGCGCCGTAGCTCCTCGGGTCGCAGCAGGTGGTCATCGGTCAACTCGTGCAGAGCCGTCATGAGAGCCTCGTTCAACGGGCGATAGCCGAATTCGCCGTCGTCGTCGAGGGCCATCGTGAGCACCACCAGTCGTCCGCCCGGACTCAGTTCGCGTCCCCGGAACGCCACGAAGTTGTTCCAGTCGACCGCGGACTGGTGCTCGAAGGCCTTGCGGGCGTCGACGTTCTTGCTGAAGGCGACCTGTACGTGGTCGTCGAATTCCGGGGCGCCTTCTGGGACCCGGCTCAGCCATTGGACCGCCCACGATGTCCAGCCGAGGTTGACCGCGCAGGTCGGCAGGATCTGGTCGTAGAAGGATCGGCCGATGGCGGAGGTGAAGCTGGCCGCGTCGTGGTGCAGATAGCTGTCCGGGTCTTCGGAGAGTGTCTGGAACAGGGCGGTGAAGTCGTTTTGCGGCACATCGGTGTGCGTCACCAGGATTGGGTGGTCGTGACGGGTGGTGCGGGCGCGCAACACCTTGATCGCGGCGCCCATCGGCTTCAGTGAGTTGTAGCCGGTGGCGGCACCGTAGTCGGCGACGACGATCGGCTGGGGAGGTCTGGGCAGCGGCACCTGGTGGGCGGCCTGCTCGAACAGCGCCACGGCCGGCAACAGCCCGGCCGCCTGCAGGCGCGACGATTGCGAGTACGTCGCGCTCTCCATCGGCTCTGGCCGCACGACGATGCTGGACTCAGGCAGTTCCATATCAGCCTTGCGTCGGGTAGCTCACCCCGGTGAGCCGTTCGGAGATGTCCCAAAGTCGTTGACAGTCAGCGTCATCGGCGGCGCGAGCGGGGATCTTGGCCTCGGTCACACCGCCGCCGGCCGCCTCGTACACACCGCGCGGCCCGTAGAACACGCCGCCCTCGGCCGCCGGGGTGGCGGCGGCGTAAAGGGCCGGCAGGATCCCTTCGTCGATCTCCTGCCACATAAACGGCGCATAGCGCCAGGACGTCGTGTACAGGCGCTGCATCAGCGAAGGCTTCTCGCGACCGCGTGAGGGACCGCTGATCTGCAGGTTCGTCTTGGTCAATCCCGGGTGCGCGGCGTTGGAGACGATGCCCCACCCGCCGGCGCGACTGCGCTTGTCGAGTTCCCGGGCGAACATCAGGACCGCCAGCTTGGACTGACCGTAGGCAGTCATCGGAGCGTATGACTTTTCGAACTGCAGATCGTCGAAGTGGATGCGGCCCCGGCGTGCGGCGAGACTGCTCAGCGACACCACCCGAGCGTTGGCGGCGGCACGCAACAGCGGCAACAGATGGCCGGTGAGCGCGAAGTGGCCCAGATGGTTACTGCCGAACTGCAATTCGAAGCCGTCCGAGGTGGTGTCGCGTTCCGGTGGGGTCATGACGCCGGCGTTGTTGATCAGGATGTCGATGGGTCGGCCCAGTGCGGTCAGGTGCTCGCCCAGGGCCGCGACCGAGGACAGTGACGACAGGTCGAGCGATTTGATGGTCAGCTTGGCATCGGGTACCACGCTGCGGATCTCCTCGATGGCGGCCTCACCCTTGGCTTGGTTGCGGATGGCCATCACCACGTCGGCCCCGGCCGCCGACAACCGCTTGGCCAGGCCGAACCCCAGGCCGCTGTTGGCTCCGGTGACTACCGCCAACTTGCCGGACAGATCGGGCACCGAGGCGACGAGATCGCTGGCCATCGGAGGGCTCCTTTTCGTTGTCGGATCGGGCGTGCAACCAGTGTCCCCTCCTGGGTCGGGTTCGCGCGCGGGACCCTGCTTTCTGTTGCCTTGTCGCGGTGACACACTGCGTGGATGAACAGCAGACGGGTCGCCAAGATCACGCTGGTGATGGCCATCGTGATGTTGGTGGTGTCGGTGGTCGGGTTTGTCACCACCCTGGTGCTCAACGCGTTCGTCCTCGACGATTTCGACGCCTACGGTGAGGTGCCCGTCCCCGGCGGCGGCAGCGTGCAGCTGCCGGCCGGCGACGTGACCGTCAGCCTGCACGCCCTGGTAGCCGGTGGTGGAAGGGGAGGCGGCCTACCGGTACCGCCGCTAGGCATTACCATCCGGCCGCCCGAGGGCGTGGCGCAGCCGCAAGTAACCGAAAGTATCGGCAGCACAACAACAATCAACAACGATGCACACGTGCGGGTGTGGAACGTGCGGGTGCCCGCGGAGGGCACCTATCAGGTGGTGACTGACGGTAAGGTCGGCGGATACATCAACCCGCGTCTGGCCTTCGGGCATCAGAGTTCATACGGGTATCTGGTGTGGGTGTTCGTCGCGATTTTCGTGATCGGGCTGATCGACCTGGCGGTGTCCATCGCCTGGCTGAGCCGGAGTCGGCGGGTGCTGCCGGTGAGTCAACCGTTTCTTTCTGTTCCGGCGCTCCAGCCGTACGAGCCCTCTGGGGAGGGGGTGCGAGTCGAACGGCTCAAGACACTTGCCGCGTTGCGGGATTCGGGTGCGCTGACCGAGGACGAGTTCCAGGCCGAGAAGCGGCGCATTCTGGACGGGTTCTAGGCCTCCCGCGCGAGGGTCCGCAGATGTACGCCGACACGCCGCTACGACTGGCATTTTGCGCGCGCTCGCCAAAGGCAGAGGGCCCTCGGCAGACGGTCGCGCTGGAGGCTGCTCAGTGTCCGCGCTTGACCCACTGCTCGTAGTTGACGATCTCGTCGCCGATCGTCGTGTCGTCACCGTGGCCGGTGTGCACGACGGTGTCGCCGGGCAGTTTGCCGAGTTGCTCCGAGATCGACTGCAGGATGGTCGGGAAACTCGAGTAGGAGCGCCCGGTGGCGCCGGGGCCGCCGGAGAACAAGGTGTCGCCGCTGAACACGACGCCGAGATCGTGGGCGTACCAGCACACCGAGCCGGGGGAGTGGCCGGGCGTGTGCAGGGCGCGCAGTTCAGTCCCCGCGATCTTCACTGTCTCGTCGTCGGCAATGGCGCGAAAGTCGCTGTCCGGGTGCGTCATTCGCCACAACACCTCGTCGGCGGGATGAAGCAACACCGGCGCGTCGAGCGCTCGGCCGAGTTCGGGTGCCACGGTCACGTGGTCGTTGTGCCCGTGCGTGCACACCACCGCAATCACATGACGACCACCGACCGCTTCGATAATCGGCTCGGCGTCGTGAGCGGCGTCGAACACGATGACGTTGGAGTTGTCGCCGACCAGCCAGATGTTGTTGTCGACTTCCCAACTGCCGCCGTCGAGTTCGAAGGTGCCGTGCGTCACCACGCGATCGATCGCCACCATTACAGCATCACCACCGAGCGCAATACCTTGCCGTCGTGCATCTTGTGGAAAGCCTCCTCGATGTCGTCTAACCCGATCCGCTCGGAGACAAACTCCTCCAACGGCAACCGGCCCTGCAGGTACAGGTCGATCAGGGTGGGGAAGTCGCGCTCGGGCAGGCAGTCGCCGTACCACGACGACTTCAGCGAGCCGCCGCGGGAGAAGAAGTCGACCAGCGGCATGTCCAGGCGCATGTCGGGTGTCGGGACGCCCACCAGCACCACGGTTCCGCCGAGGTCGCGGGCGTAGAACGCCTGCTTCCACGTCTCGGGTCGGCCGACGGCGTCGATCACCACGTTGGCGCCGAAGCCGTCGGTCAGGTCCTGGATGGTCTCGACGACATCGAGTTCGCGCGCGTTGACGGTGTGGGTGGCGCCGAACTTGCGGGCCCAGTCCAACTTCGTGTTGTCGGTGTCGACGGCGATGATCGTGCGGGCCCCGACGAGCGCGGCTCCGGCGATCGCGGCGTCACCGACACCGCCGCAGCCGATCACCGCGACGGTGTCATCGCGGATGACGGCCCCGGTGTTGATGGCCGCGCCGATGCCGGCCATCACTCCGCAGCCCAGCAACCCGGCGACGGCGGGATCGGCCTCGGGCTTGACCTTCGTGCATTGGCCGGCGGCGACGAGCGTCTTGTCGGCGAAGGCTCCGATGCCCAGCGCGGGCGTCAGTTCGGTGCCGTCGGTCAGTGTCATCTTCTGCTCGGCGTTGAAGGTGTCGAAGCACAGATGAGGCCGGCCGCGCTTGCAGGCCCGGCACTGTCCGCAGACCGCGCGCCAGTTCAGCACGACGAAGTCACCCGGCTCGACGGCCGTCACGCCCGGGCCGACCGCCTCGACCGTGCCCGCGGCCTCGTGTCCGAGCAGGAACGGGTATTCGTCGTTGATGCCGCCCTCGCGATAGGTCAGGTCGGTATGGCAGACGCCGCAGGCGGTGATGTCGACGACGACTTCACCGGGTCCCGGGTCGGGGATGACGATGTCGACCAACTCGACGGGCTGGCCTTTGGCTCGTGAAATCACGCCTCGCACTGTCTGACTCATGGGTTCAACCTACTGTTGGTCGCCATACATCGCGCGGCCGCCCGTCTAGTCGGTCGTCACGGTGTAGCGTCGCCCGCGTGACGGTCTCTCAAACCGAAACCGGCGAGGCGTTCAGTGAGCGAATAGTCGCCGCCATCGACAGCGCCAGCCTCGCGTTGTTGTTGAGCATCGGACATCAGACCGGCCTGTTCGACACCATGGCCGGCCGGCCGGCCGCCACCAGCGCGCAAATCGCCGAGGCAGCCGGACTCGACGAGCGCTATGTCCGGGAATGGTTGGGCGGCATGACCACTGGGCACGTCGTCGACTACGACCCCGCGACTTCCACCTACTCGCTGCCCGACCACCGGGCCCAAGCACTGACGCGCGCGGCGGGGCCGAACAATCTGGCCGGAGTGGCGCAATTCCTGCCGCTGCTGAGCAACGTCGAGCAGCAGATCATCGGCTGCTTCCGGGACGGCGGCGGCGTGCCCTACAGCGAGTTCCCGCGCTTCCACAAGCTGATGGCCGAGGAGAGCGGAGCCGTATTCGACGCCACTCTGGTCGACGTGGTGCTGCCCCTGGTCGACGGTCTCGTCGAGCGGTTGCGCGACGGGATCGACGTCGCCGACTTCGGTTGCGGCAGCGGACATGCGATCAACGTGATGGCGCAGGCGTTCCCGGCGAGCCGCTTCACCGGCATCGATTTCTCGGACGAAGCCATCACCGTCGGCAAGGACGAAGCGGCCCGGCTGGGTCTGACCAACGCCGCGTTCGAAAGTCGCAATCTGGCGCAGCTGGATGACTCTGCCTTGTTCGACCTGATCACCGTCTTCGACGCCATCCACGACCAGGCGCAGCCGGCGCGGGTGCTGGAGAACATCCACCGGGCGCTGCGGCCGGGCGGCGTCCTGCTGATGGCCGACATCAAGGCGTCGAGCCGGCTCGAGGAGAACATCGGCCGGCCGATGAGCGTCTACCTCTACACGACATCCCTGATGCATTGCATGACGGTGTCGCTGGCTCTGGACGGCGCCGGGCTGGGCACCGCGTGGGGAACGCAGCTGGCGGTTTCGATGCTGCAGGACGCGGGGTTCGCCGACGTCACTGTGGCCGAGATCGACGGGGACCCGCTCAACAACTACTACATCGCGCACAAATGACCGCTCTCGAAGCGCTCGGCGACTGGCCCGTCTCCAACGCCGCCGCCGCCGTCGTCGGCCCGGATGGCGTGCTGGCCACCCACGGCGACACCGCCCGCGAGTTCGCGCTGGCGTCCGTCACCAAACCGGTCGTCGCGCGTGCCGCGCAGATCGCCGTCGAAGAAGGGGTGGTCGACCTCGACACTCCGGCAGGCCCGCCGGGATCCACCATCCGGCACCTGCTGGCGCATGCGTCGGGACTGGCGATGCTCTCCGGTGACGTGCTGGCCAAGCCGGGCGCCCGGCGCATCTATTCCAATCACGGCTTCGCCGTGCTGGCCGAGACGATCGAGCGGGAGTCCGAGATCGGCTTCGCCGATTACCTGGTCGAGGCGGTGTGCGAGCCGCTGGGCATGACATCGACCCGGCTGGATGGCGGCGCGGCCGAGGCGGGGTTCGGGGCGACCTCGACGGTCGACGACCTGGCGCTGTTCGCCGGCGACCTGCTGCGTCCGGCGTTGGTGTCCGAGCAGATGCACGGCGACGCGACCAGCGTGCAGTTCCCGGGTCTGAACGGGGTGTTGCCGGGGTACGGCGCCCAACGGCCCAACGATTGGGGGCTGGGCTTCGAGATCCGGGACTCCAAGTCGCCGCACTGGACCGGTTCGCGCAACTCGGCACGCACCTACGGCCATTTCGGGCAGTCGGGTGGATTCATCTGGGTGGACCCGGACGCGGACCTGGCGCTGGTGGTGCTCACCGACCGCGATTTCGGCGACTGGGCTTTGGAGCCGTGGCCCGCGCTCGCCGATGCGGTGCTGCAGCAGGAAAATGCACACTAGCGCAACACAGGCATCACAGGGCACAATAGACACGCACGACACACGAAAAATTGCTTGCTCGGGTTCACCAGGTCGTTGGGGAAGACGTCCCTCGTGGAACCGAAGGAGCAAGAGATGCGTGCGTCGAATCAGTTTGCCGACGTGACGGCCGGTGTGGTGTACGTGCACGCCTCCCCAGCGGCGGTGTGCCCGCATGTGGAGTGGGCGTTGTCGTCGACCCTGCAGGCCAAGGCGAACTTGGTGTGGACTCCGCAACCGGCCATGCCCGGACAGTTGCGCGCGGTCACCAACTGGGTGGGGCCGGTCGGGACCGGTGCCCGGTTGGCGAACGCGTTGCGCTCCTGGTCGGTCTTGCGGTTCGAGGTCACCGAGGACCCGAGTCCCGGTGTCGACGGCCACCGGTTCAGCCACACCCCGCAGCTCGGGTTGTGGAGTGGGGCGATGAGCGCGAACGGCGACATCATGGTGGGGGAGAATCGGCTGCGCATGCTGATGGCGCAAGGCGCCGACACCCTGGCCGCCGAGATGGATTCGGTGCTGGGTACCGCGTGGGACGACGCACTCGAGCCCTACCGCGACGGTGGTGACACCGGCGAGGTGACCTGGCTCAGCCGGGGCGTGGGTTAGTTCCCCCCGCGAGCAGACGCAAAAGCCCCCAATTCGTGCCGAATTGAGGGGCTTTTGCGTCTGCTCGGCGGGTTAGGTGACCGGTTTCGCGGAGACGGGAATGTCGACGTTGCCTTTGCATGTCCCACTGGCGATGTCGGTGTGGAAGACGCCGGTGAGAATCCCGTACTGCCCCGGCGTGTAGACGGTTATCGATTTCGCGGGCGCGTACTCGACGGTGCCGTCGGGCAGCAGGCAGTCCCACTGCCACGTCATCTCCCGCACCCACTGCGCACCGTTCCAGGTGAATTCGATTGTCGGCGGCATGGATTCGTTTTTGGGTGGCGACGGGTTCGTCACGGTGGCGACGCAGACACCCGCCGCGCAGGTCGAACTGATGGTGACATTGCTGCGGTGCGCGAATTCGTTCTGACTGGCCGCCACGCTGGTGCCGCTCTTTGCGTTGGCCGACAGCGTGACGAGGTACTCGCCGTTCCAGGACGCGACTTCACTCGCATAGGCCGTCGGCACCTGGCACAGCAGAGCAACGAGAGCGGCGGACCCAACCAAGGCGGGGCTGCGGAAACCCGGCATGCCCGAAATGTCGCGGCCAGCGACCCTTTCGTTACACCTTTTTGGGGCGCAACACCTGCAATGCCGCCGGCACGGCGGAGATCTCGGCGGGCAACGGGCAGGCGAAGTCGCCGTCGGCGTACACGTTGATGCCGGGACATTCGACTGCGACCGTCTTGGCTCGCGCGGTGGTCACCGCATCGAGCTCCACGTGCGTTCCCTTGAGTGCGGTAGGGAAGAAGCGGACCAATTCCATCCGCGATTCCGACTTGACCATGGTCAGGTCGAGCAATCCGTCGGTGCGATCGGCGTTGGGGCAGATCAGCATCCCGCCGCCGTAGCTGCGAGTGTTGCCGAAAGCCGTCATCGTCAGATCTGTTTCGATTTCCTGCTTTCCGTCGAGCACCAGCCGGAACGGCAACATGCGCAGCTGAGAAAGCTCGGCGAACATCGCGAGGTAATACCGGAGCCGGCCATGAGGCCACCTCATCCGGTTGGCCCGGTCGGTGACCAGCGAGTCGAATCCGGTTGCCGCCACGGTGCCGAACCATTTTTCGACACCGTCGGTGTCCTTGATGCGGCCCAGGTCGATGGTTTCCGCCCACCCGTCCACAACGACATCCGCGGCGGCTTCGGGATCCTTTGTGGGAATACCGAATTCGCGCGCGTGGTCGTTGCCGGTGCCGGCCGGGATGATCCCCAACGGCACGTCGGTACCCGCCAGCACCTGCAGCGCGTTGGTGATGACGCCGTCGCCACCGGTGACCATGACTGCGTCGGTGCCCTTTTCGACGGCGGCGCCGAGCAGATATCGGGCGCCCTCGGCGTTCTCGCCGACGATCTCGATGACGTCCACACCGCGCTGGTGAAGCCGGGCGACGGCCCGCTGCGATGCCTCGACCGCAGCGCCGTGCCCTGACAACGGATTGGTCAGGGCGGTGACTTTCGCGATCTCGCGCCGACCCAGCTGTCCGGTTGCCGGCTGCTGTCGCGTCACGGAATCAGCTTGCCGGGGTTGAGGATTCCGCCGGGGTCGAGCGTCGCTTTCACTGCGCGCAACACTTCGACGCCCAGATCGCCCACCTCGTCGCGCATCCAGGCCCGGTGGTCGGCGCCGACAGCGTGGTGATGGGTGATGGTTCCGCCGGTGGCCATGATCGCGTCGCACGCGGCCTTCTTCGCGGCCCACCACTGCTCGAGCGGGTTTCCGCGCTGTCCGGCGACGACGGTGAAGTACAGCGAAGCGCCGGTCGGGTAGACGTGCGACACGTGACACATCACCAACGCCGGGGTACCCGACTCACCCAGCGACGTCGTAAGTGCTTCGGTGACAGCGGCTTTGAGCGCCGGGATGTTGGACCAGTCGGTGGCGGTCTCCAGAGTCTCACAGAGCGCACCGGCGGCCAGCAGCGAGTCGCGCAGGTAGGGCGCGCTGAACCGGCCGTGTTCCCAGGTCTTGGCGGGTTCTTCGCCAAGTGACTTGCCGCCGTGAGCTTCCAGCACGGCGCGGGTCTCGGCGTGCCGGCTTTCGGTGTGCTCCGGGGTTCCCTCGAACAGGGTCAGGCCCAGGCAGCCGCCGGTGTCTTGCTTCTCGCCGATCGTCTCGTGGGTGGCCAGGCTGATTCCCGTCTCGGCTTCGTCGGAAAGCCGCACGATGGTCGATCCGGTGCCGGTCTGGGTGATGGCGCGCAAGGCTTCGACACCGGTGGCGAAGTCGGGGAAGGACCACGCCTCGTAACGGGTGGTCTCGGGGACCCGGTGCACCCGGAGGCGGACTTTGGTGATGACGCCCAGGGTGCCTTCGGAGCCGATCGCGACCTGCCGCAGGTCCGGCCCCGCCGCCGAAGCGGCCACCCGGCCCAGATCCCAGATCCCCACCGGGGTGACCATGCGAAGGCCGAGGATCATCTCGTTGAATCGGCCGTAACCCGCCGAATCCTGGCCCGAGGACCGGGTCGCGGCGAAGCCGCCGATGGTGGCGTACTCGAAACTCTGCGGGAAATGACCCAACGAGAACCCGTGTTCGCCCAGCAGGCGTTCGGCTTCCGGGCCGGTGACGCCGGCGCCCAGTTCGGCGATCCCCGATATCTCGTCGAGGGAATGCAACTCGTCGAAGCGGCGCAGATCCAACGAGATCACCGCCTTGAACTGGCCGCGGGTGGGATCCAGGCCGCCGGTGACATTGGTGCCCCCGCCGAACGGGACGACCGCGATGCCGTGGTCGGAGCAGTAGCGCAATATTTCGAGCAACGTCTCGTCATCGCCGGGCAGTAGCACCGCGTCCGGCGCATCTTGGACGCCGCGGTCCTTGCGGCGCAGCATGTCCGGAGTGGACTTGCCCCC
Source organism: Mycobacterium sp. NGS67 (assembly GCF_059812185.1). NCBI lineage: Bacteria > Bacillati > Actinomycetota > Actinomycetes > Mycobacteriales > Mycobacteriaceae > Mycobacterium > Mycobacterium sp. NGS67. Next base: position 129,373 of record NZ_JCALCF010000010.1, on the reverse strand, counting down.
GGCACGCAGCACCCGGTCGCGGTCGGCGGTGCGGAAGTACTGGGCGCCGACGATCTTGGCCAGCCCGTCGTGATCCTGTTTCGACAGACTCGAGGGACGCACCTTCACCTCGTCGAGACTGAGCTCGGCCTCGTCGGATTCTTCGAGCCCCACAACTTGTTTGAGCAGGGAACGGATTCCGTCGGAGAGTGGTTTGGCCGCAGCGGGATCTCCCCACGCGTTCCATTTCATCGGCGGAAGGTATTCCTCGGTGTGCGTCATGCGTTACAGTATTACACATGCTGTCAATCAGTAACGATGCGAATGTGGATGCCGGGGATCGCATCCTGGCGGCGGCAGCGAGCTGCGTGGTGGATTACGGTGCCGATCGGGTGACGCTCGCCGAGATCGCCCGTCGTGCCGGTGTAAGCCGCCCGACGGTCTACCGGCGCTGGCCCGACACACAGTCGATCATGTCGACAATGCTGACCAACCACATCCGAAACGTGATGCGGGAGGTGCCATTTGACGGCAATGATCGCGAGGCCGTGGTCAGACAGGTGGTGTCGGTGGCCGACCGGTTGCGGCGTGACGACGTGATCATGTCGGTGATGCACTCCGAGCTGGCCCGCGTCTACATCACCGAGCGGTTGGGCACCAGCCAGCTGTTTCTGATCGAGGGACTGGCGTCGCGGTTGGAGATGGCGCAACGGTCCGGCACGGTGCGGGCCGGCGATCCACGTCAGCTGGCGACGATGATCCTGTTGATTGCCCAGTCCACCATCCAATCCGCCGACATCGTCAAACCGATCCTGGACGACGAAGCGCTCGCGACTCAACTCACCTACACACTGAACGGATACCTGTCCTGATGGCTGTCTCGACCGCTCTGAACGCCGCGCGCCGCACCGCAGACCTCGAGGCTCTGGCCGACGGGGAGCCGTTGGACGTCGTAGTGATCGGCGGCGGTATCACGGGCGTCGGCATCGCGCTGGATGCTGCGTCGCGCGGGTTGCGGACGGCGCTGGTGGAGAAGCACGATCTGGCCTTCGGCACCAGCCGGTGGAGTTCGAAGCTGGTGCACGGGGGCCTGCGCTACCTGGCGAGCGGTAACGTGGGCATCGCCCGGCGCAGTGCCGTCGAACGCGGAATCCTCATGTCGCGCAACGCTCCTCATCTGGTGCACGCGATGCCGCAACTCGTGCCGCTGTTGCCGTCGATGAATCACGGGAAGCGCGCACTGGTGCGCGCCGGCTTTCTCGCCGGGGATGCGTTACGGGTGCTGGCGGGCACGTCGTCGTCGACACTGCCCCGATCGCGCCGGATCTCGGCACGTCGCGTCATGGAGATGGCCCCGACGGTTTCGCCGGACGGACTGGCGGGCGGATTCCTCAACTACGACGGGCAGTTGATCGACGACGCCCGACTGGTCACCGCCGTGGCCCGCACCGCCGCCCAGCACGGCGCCCGCATCCTCACCTATGTCGCGGCCTCCGACGCCACCGCCACCTCGGTGCGGTTGACCGACCTGCGCACCGGTGAGTCGTTCGACGTGTCGGCCGGCGCGGTCATCAATGCCGCCGGGGTGTGGGCCGGTGACATCGATCCGGCGCTGAAGTTACGGCCAAGCCGGGGAACACATTTGGTATTCGACGCCAGCGCATTCGGTAATCCTGTTGCGGCCCTGACGATTCCGATTCCAGGCGAGCTCAACCGCTTTGTGTTCGCCATGCCCGAACAGCTCGGCCGAATCTACCTCGGGTTGACCGACGAAGACGCGCCGGGACCGATTCCCGATGTGCCAGAACCCACTTCGCAAGAAATCTCGTTCCTGTTGGACACGGTGAACACCGCGTTGGGGACCAAGGTCGGGCCGTCGGATGTGATCGGCGCCTACGCCGGATTGCGGCCGCTCATCGATGCCGGCGGGGGCAAGACCGCCGACGTTTCGCGTGATCACGCTGTTTTCGAGTCTCCGACCGGAGTCATCAGCGTGGTGGGCGGCAAACTGACCGAATACCGCTACATGGCCGAGGATGTGCTGAACCGCGCCGTCGCAGTACGCCAGTTGCGCGCCGCTGAGTGCCGCACCCGCAACCTTCCGTTGATCGGGGCGCCGGGCAACCCGGGTTCGACGTCGGCGCCGCGTGCTGGGCTGCCGGAGTCGCTGGTGGCACGCTACGGATCCGAGGCGTCCGCCGTCGTCGCCAACGCGTCCTGCGAGCGGCCGACGGAACCGGTCGCCGACGGTATCGACGTCACCCGGGCGGAGTTCGAGTACGCAGTGACCCACGAGGGTGCCCTGAGTGTCGACGACATCCTGGATCGCCGGACCCGCATCGGTCTGGTGCAGCGTGACCGCCTTCAAGTGGTTGCAGTGGCCTCGGAGTTCCTGGCGGGCGTGGGGTGATCCGGTTCGACTCGGCCGGGTGCGGGTACGAATCCTCACGATGAACACCGACTGCTCACCGCAGAAGTGGGCGCGCGACGAGATCACCGTCACCGATCCCAGCGCCATGCGCCAGGCGATCGCGGGCACCGCGATCGGAAACATCATGGAGTGGTACGACTTCGGCATCTACGGCTTTATCGCTACCACGCTCGCGCAGGTGTTCTACCCCGGCAACAGCGCCAGCGCCGTCCACCTCATCGCCACCTTCGGCACGCTGGCCGCGGCGTTCGTGGTGCGTCCGCTCGGCGGCATGATCTTCGGACCGCTCGGTGACCGCATCGGACGCAAACGGGTGCTGGTGATCACGATCCTGATGATGACGGCCGGGACGACGATGAGCGGCTTGCTGCCCGGGTACAGCGCGATCGGGATGTGGGCGCCGATCCTGTTGGTCCTCGCGCGAGTGTTCCAGGGCCTGTCCACCGGCGGCGAGTTTGTGGGGGCCATGACGTATCTGGTGGAACAGGCGCCAGATCGTAAGCGCGGCATGCTCGTCGGATTTCTCCCGTTGGGCAATCTGATCGGATTCGTCGTCGCCGGATTCTTCGTGACGGGTTTGCAGGCGTGGCTGCCCTCGGAGGACTGGTTGGCGTGGGGGTGGCGGGTGCCGTTGCTGTTGGCGGCGCCGATGGGTCTGATCGCGCTGTACATGCGGCTGCGACTCGACGAGTCACCGGCGTTCAAGCAGATGAGCGAGACCGCTGAGGAAGGTGGGCAGTTTCGGCGCACGGTCGTCGAGCAGTGGCGGCCGATGCTGATCTGCGCTGCCCTGGTGCTGACCTCGCAGGTCGCCGATTTCATGGTCACCGGATATCTGCCGACCTATCTGAAAACCGTTGTGCGAGTGAGCGAGACAGCGGCGCTGGTGATGATCGTGGCCACCTTGGCCGTGCTGATGGCGACAATCGTGTTCGTCGCGCGGTTGTCGGACCGGGTTGGCGTGAAGCCGATCATGCGGACGGGATGCGCTCTGCTGATCGTGGCTTCGATACCGGCGTTCCTGCTGATGCGATCCGGCGGGGCTTACCTGGTGGTCTTCGGCGGTGTGCTGCTGGTCGGGCTGATGGAACTGTGCTTCGACAGCACGACGCCTTCTGCGTTGCCGGCGCTGTTTCCGACCCGGGTGCGCTACGGGGCGCTGGCCATCTCCTACAACCTGTCGATTTCCACCGTCGGCGGTATCACTCCGCTGATCGCGCAAGCGCTGATTTCGAGCACCGGCAACACCATGGTGCCCGCCTACATGCTGATGGTCGCCGGCGTGGTGGGCGTGGTGACACTGCTGTTCACACCGGAAGTCGCCGGCAAGCCGCTGCCGGGGTCGGGTCCCTCGGTCGAGACCGAAGAAGAGGCGGACGCACTGTCCGCCCAGGATCGGTGAGCAGACGCAAAAGCCCCCAAAATCCTACGATTTCGGGGGCTTTTGCGTCTGCTCGCGGGACAAAGGTGACCTACAGCGGGATGTTCTTGTGGCGGCCGCGGCGGGCGGGCGCCTGAGCCAGCGCCTCGGTCAGCTTGCTGCGGGTGTGCGACGGGTCGATCTTCTCGTCCACCACACCGATGTCGATAGCGCTGTCCACGCCACCGGCAATGCGCTCGTGCTCGGCGGCCAGCTCGTTGTGCAGCGCCTCGCGCTCGTGCTCTGGCGCGGCGGCCAGCTTGCGCTTGTGCAGGATGCCGACCGCGGCCTTGGCGCCCATCACCGCAACCTCGGCGTCCGGCCAGGCGAACACCTTGGTCGCGTTCAGCGAGCGGGAGTTCATCGCAATGTAGGCCCCGCCGTAGATCTTTCGCGTCACCAGGGTGACCCGCGGAACGGTGCACTCACCGAACGCGTGCAGCAGTTTGGCGCCGCGTCGCACCACGCCGCCCCACTCCTGGTCGACACCGGGCAGGTAACCCGGCACGTCGACGATGACCACCAGCGGGATACCGAACGCGTCGCACAACCGCACGAAACGTGCTGCCTTCTCGGCACTTTCGGAGTTCAGGCAGCCACCCAGGCGCAGCGGGTTGTTGGCCAGCACGCCGACCGTGCGACCCGAGAGCCGGCCCAACCCGACCACCATCGACGGCGCCCACTTGGCCTGGAATTCGGCGAACGGCGCGTTGTCGTCCAGGATCGCGGTCACGATCGGGTGCACGTCGTAGGCGCGGCGGGCCGACTCGGGCAGCAGCGCCTTGATGTCGGTGTCGCCGGCCTCGGCCTTGCTGCGGTCGAAATGCCCTTGCTGGCAGAACAATCCGACCAACTCGCGGCCACGCTGGTAGGCGTCGAGCTCGTCGTCGGCAACGATGTGGCACACACCGGACTTCTTGTGGTGTGTTTCCGGACCGCCCAGCGAGGCCATGTCCACGTCCTCGCCGGTGACGCTGCGCACCACGTCGGGACCGGTGACGAAGACCCGGCTCTCCGGGGCCATCACGATGACGTCGGTCAGCGCCGGACCGTAGGCGGCGCCGCCGGCCGCGAAGCCGACGACCACCGAGATCTGCGGAATGTAGCCCGACGCGCGGATCATCGCCTCGAACACCGTGCCCACCGCGTGCAGTGCCCGCACACCCTCGGCGAGCCGGGCACCGCCGGAGTGCCAGATGCCCACGATGGGGCTCTGCTCCTCGATGGCGAGGTCGTAGGCGTCGACGATGTGCTGGCAACCCTCGGTGCCCATGGCGCCACCCATCACGGTGCCGTCGGTGCAGAAGGCGATCGTGCGCACGCCGTTGACGGTGCCGGCTGCGGCGAGCAGACCGGAACGGTCCCGCTCGTGCAGCAGCTCGACACTGCCGTCGTCGAAGAACGTGTTCAGACGCAACAGCGGATCGCGTGGGTCGAGCGACTCGCCAACCGTCTCCGGGGCCATGATTGTCATCGCAGGTCTCCTAGTTCCGGGTGTTGCTCTGGTTTATCCGACGGACCTTGGCTTTTTCTTGGTGCTCCGTCAGTAACGCCCGAACGCGATGGCCACGTTGTGGCCGCCGAATCCGAACGAGTTGTTGATCGCGTAGTTGTAGTTGCCGTTCCGCGGCTTGCCGTGCACCACGTCCAGATCGATCTCCGGGTCCTGGTTGACCAGGTTCAGAGTCGGCGGAATCACCTGGTCGCGCAACGCGAGCACGGTCAGGATGGACTCCACCGCGCCGACCGCGCCGACCGAGTGCCCGAGGGCGCCCTTAGGTGCGTACACCGCCGGATTGTTGCCGCCCAGCGCGTTGTTGATGGCCCGGCCCTCGGCCACGTCGCCCACCTGAGTGCCGGTGGCGTGGGCGTTGACGTGGTCGATGTCGTCGGGGGACAGACCCGCGAGCTGGATCGCCCGCGAGATCGCGTGCCCGGCGCGGATTCCGTTGGGGTCGGGAGCAACCATGTGGAAGCCGTCGGAGGTGATGCTGGCACCCATGATGCGCGCCAGGATGTTGGCGCCCCGGGCCTTGGCGTGCTCCTCGGTTTCGATCGTCATCAACGCCGCGGCCTCACCGAAGACGAACCCGTCCCGGTCCTTGTCGAACGGGCGACAGGCACCGGCGGGGTCGTCGTTGTTGGTGGACATGACAATTCGCATGTTGGCAAAACCGGCGATCGGCACGGCCTCGATCTTGGTCTCCACGCCACCGCAGATCGCCATGTCGGCTTCACCGAGCGCGATCTGCTGCCAGGCGTGGGCGATACCCTCGGCACCGGACGCGCACGCCGAAATCGGGGTCATGACACCGGCTTTGGCGTGCCGTTCCAGGCCGATCGCCGCGGCCGCACCGTTGGGCATGTACTTCTGCACGGTCAACGGGGAGATGGCGCGGAAGCCACGCACCCGCATGTCGTCGTAGCCGAAGACCAGCTCTTCGGCAGACCCCAAGCCGGTGCCGACGGACACCATCAACCTGTTGGTGTCGACCTCCGGCGAGCCGGCGTTCTCCCAGACCCGACGGCCGAGGATGGTCGACATCCGCTGCAGATAACCGGTCCGGCGCAGCTCGACGCGCGTGAGCTGGTCGTCGAACTCCTCCAACAGATGGCCGCCGATCTTGACCGGCAGATCGAACTCCTCGACGAAGTCGTCCTCGAGAGTCCGGATTCCACTTTGGCCGTCGAGCAGGCACTTCCATGTGTTCTCGGCGTCGGTTGCCAGAGCGGTCGTCATGGCAATGCCGGTAACGACGATGTTCGGGAAAGCCTTCCCGGTAACCAACTCTGTCATGGTTGTTGCCAACGTTCCTTCCTACTTGTCCGGCTCGTACCGGGCCGTGTGCGGGCCCGCGTCTCGCCGGACGCCGTGCTCAGTAGCGCCCGAAAGCAAGCGCCACGTTGTGACCACCGAAACCGAACGAGTTGTTGATCGCATAGCGGTACTCGCCGGAACGAGGTTCGCCCGCGACCACATCGAGGTCGATCTCTGGATCGGGGGTCTCATAGTTCAGCGTCGGTGGAATGACTCCGTCCCGAAGGGTCAACACCGTCAGCACTGATTCCAGCGCGCCAACAGCGCCGATCGAGTGCCCGAGCGCCGACTTCGGCGCATAAACGGCGGCGGATTCGCACCCGGCCGCCCGGATCGCGTTGGCTTCGGCCGCGTCGCCGATCGGCGTCGCGGTCCCGTGTGCGTTGACGTGGTCGATGTCACCGGGGGACAGGCCGGCCAGCTCCATCGAACGGGTCATGGCCTTGCCGGCGCGTTCGCCGTTGGGGTCCGGCGCCACCATGTGGAAGGCATCCGAGGTGATACCGGCGCCCATCAGCCGGGCCAACGGCTTGGCGCCGCGGGCCTTGGCGTGCTCTTCGGTCTCGATGATCATCATCGCCCCGGCCTCACCGAACACGAAGCCGTCCCGGTCCTTGTCGAACGGACGTGACGCACGCTCGGGCTCGTCGTTGCGTGTCGACATGGCCCGCATCATCGAGAACGCCGCGATCGGCAGCGCTTCGATGGGCCCTTCGACCCCACCGCAGACGGCGAAGTCAGCATCGCCCATGACGATCTGTCGCCACGCGTGCGCGATGGCCTCCGAGCCCGACGAACAGGCCGAAACCGGTGTGATGACACCGCCGCGGGCGCCGAGCTGCAAGCCCACCACCGCCGCGGCGCCGTTGGGCATGATCATCTGAACGGCGAGCGGAGACACCTTGCGGGGGCCGCCCTCGTTCATCAGGTCATAGCTCTCCACGATGCGCTCTGCGCCACCCAGTCCGGTGCCGACCACGACGCTGAAGCGGTCGGGATCGACCTCGGGGGCGCCTGCGGTCTCCCACAGTTGCCCGCTGAGCAACTTGGCCAGCCGCTGGACGTAGGACATACGCCGCAGGTCCAGTCGGCCCATGTGGTTGTCGACGGGTTCCTTCAGGTGCCCACCGATCTTGGCTGGTAGGTCCCATTTGGTGACGAACTCGTCTTCGAGGACGCGGATGCCGCTTTCGCCGGCCAACAAGCCCTTCCACGTGCTCTCGACGTCCGGCGCGATCGAAGTCGTCGCCGCGACGGCGGTTACCACAACGCTGGGGTAACCGCCATTAGCAGTGGAAGGCTTGGTCACTTGCTGTCCGCTTCCAGCCTGGACTTGGCGTTGGCGACAGCCTCGGGGTTCTCGGTCTCCAGCTTGGCGCGCAGCGCCTCGGCGGCCTCGGGGTTCTCTTCCTCGAGCTTCTGGATGTAGGCGACGACGTCACCGACGGTGCGCAGACCGGCCAGGTCCTCGTCGGGGATCTTCACGCCGTACTTGTCCTCGGTCTGCACGGCGATCTCGACCATCGACAGCGAGTCGATGTCCAGGTCGTCGACGAACGACTTCTCCGGGGTGACCTCGGAGGGCTCGATGCCGGTGACCTCTTCGATGATCTCGGCAATACCGGCGATGATTTCTTCCTGACTGACGGCCACAGTAGTTCCCTTCGTGATGTGTTGTGTGTAAACCGATTTGACGTACTTTTGTGGGTTCTGGATCAGCGGCGGTTACAGATTCGCCAACTCGTCCAGATCTGCGGGTGACTTGACGGCGCGCGCCGGAATCCCCCGAAGTTCGCGTTTGGCGATACCGCTCAGAGTGCCCGCGGGCGGGAACTCCACGATCGCCGTGACTGTGTGCTCGCGGATGAACGCTGTGCACAGATCCCAGCGCACCGGCCGGGTCAGCTGAGAAACCAGGGCGGTCATCGCCGCGGCCGCATCGGCGACCGGCTTCCCGTCGTAGTTGGACAGCAGTGTGGTGGTGGGCTCGGCGGTGGTGATGCCGGCCGCGGCCGCCGCGTAGCCGTCCAGGGCGGGTGCCATGAACTCGGTGTGGAACGCCCCGGCGACACCCAGCGCGCGCACCCGGGCCTTGGCCGGCGGGTCCTCGGCGAGCTTCTCCAGGGCGGTCAGCCGGCCGGCGGCGACGATCTGGCCGGCGGCGTTGCGGTTGGCCGGGACCAGGTCGAGCTGCTCGAGACGAGTCAGGACCTCGGCCTCGTCGCCGCCCAGGACCGCGGACATGCCGGTGGGCTCGGCGGCGCAGGCCTTGGCCATCTCGGCGCCGCGGGTGGCGGCAAGCATGACGGCGTCGTCGGCGGCGAGCACCCCGGCGATCGCGTAGGCGGCGATCTCGCCGACGGAGTGACCGGCCACGATCGTGTCCCGGTCCGCCAGCAGGCCGCGCCTGGTCAGCTCCTGGTGGGCGAGCAGGGTGGTGGCCACGATCAGCGGCTGGGCGATCGCGGTGTCAGTGATCTCTTCCGTCGACGCGGTGGTGCCCAATCGGGCCAAGTCCAGGCCGCTGGCCTGTGACCATGCGGCGATCTGGTCTGCTGCACCCGGCAGTTCCAGCCACGGCGACAGCATTCCTTCACTCTGGGAGCCCTGTCCGGGCGCAAGCAATGCGATCACGTGTCTAAGAGAACACTGTGAAGACGGTTTTGCGGGGTGTAACAGATTATGAACCTCGTCTTAGGTTTTTGTATACCTTCTACAAAATAGCCTCGTAAGCTACATGTTTGATACCGGGTCGCGATCTGTCATCTGAGTCACTATCTCCCCGAGGGGGCTCCGATACCCCCTCTGACCGGGGACGGAAGCTGCGGGATAGCAATGTTGGCGGCGTTCGCGGGATGCGTTGGGTAGTTGAGCTGACCAACCGTCGCCGCCACGCGCAGCACATATGCGTCACGCGGCTGAGTGGGATCGCGCCCGGTGAAGTCGGTGATCCGCTTGAGCCGGTAGCGGACGGTGTTTGGATGAACGAACAACTTCCTGGCACAGGCCTCAATCGCGCCGCCAGAATCTAAGAAAGCGTCCAAGGTTTCGACCAGGGTCGGGCCGGCGTCGGCCAGGGGGCGCATGACGTCGGTATGCAGCGCCACGATTGCCGAGGCGTCCCCCATCAAGGCCCGCTCCGGCAGCAATTCGCGGGCCAGGACGGGGCGCGGCGCCCCGCGCCACCCGGCGACGGCGTTCATCCCGGAGATCGCTTCGCTGGCGCTGTGGTACGCGGCCGTGAGCATCGGCGCGGTAGGGCCGATCACCACCGGGTCGTCGGAAAAGGCCGTTAGCAGTTCCTTCAAGAACTTGTCGGTCGGTGACAGGTGGCCGGAGACGATGGCAACCAGCCAGGTGCCGTGCACGTCGGTGAGGGCTGCGCGACCGTGTCGGGCGGCGATGTCGCGGACGTCCTGGCTGGCGCGGCCGCTGTCGGCGCTGTCCCGTCCGGGTGCCGGCGTGCCCACCACAACGGTGGCCGGCGCGGTGGTATCCCAGTTCAGCGCGGCCGCCCGGGACAGCAGTTCGGCCCCGGTGTCGCCGCGTACGACGGCGTCGACGACGCTGGCCTCCATCCGGCTGTCCCACGCGCCGCGGGCCTCGGCGGCATCGGCGTAGGCGGTGGCGGCGGTGAACGCCAGATCCCGGCTGTACTTGAGGATCCCGACTGTCAGGGCGGTCAACTGCTCTTCCGAGCGGGCCAGCAACGGCACCACCTCTTCGAAGAACTCCATGGTCACCCGGACCATGTCCACGGTGTGGCGCAGCGCGATGCGCCGGGTCAGGTCCTGGGGGACGAGTTCGAAGGCCTGGGCGGTGTAGCTGACGTTGCTGTGCGGGTCCTGCATCCACTCCACGAAGTTGACCACCGCCGTCTGCACCACCAGTGCCACGCTGGCGCGCTGCGAGGCTTCCAGGTCGGCGAAGAACGGCAACCGTTCCTGCATGGCGGAGACGGCCTCGGTGGAGAGCCGGCCGGAATACTGCTTGAGCCTCCGCAACAGCGAGTCGGGCACGGTGTCCAGCATCTCCAGCGGCGACCGGAGGCGTTCACGCTGCGCAAACTGGTTGTCGTTCACACCTAAAAGCTACGCCCGTTTTCTGGAAGGTTTCGCCAAAGTCTCCGCTGGGGTGGGTCACGCTGGCGTGACGTTCGCCGACGAATGCCACTCCAGCGTGACGCTCGGCGGCGTGGGGGCCTCGACTCCCGACGTGCGGCTGGCCGCGCGCTCGGCGGCGTGGGGCGAGCAGCTAGGCCACGCCTGGGTCTGAGGTCTGCTCGGGCGCGGCCAGCACGTCGTCGATCTTGTACTGCCGGGCCGCCTTGACGGCCACCGACTGGTCGATCTCCCCGTCGCGGGCTAGCGCCTCGAGTACCGCCACCACCTGGGATTCGGCGTCGGTGTTGAAGTAACGCCGCGCGGCGGGCCGGGTGTCGGAGAACCCGAACCCGTCGGTGCCGAGGGTGACGTAGGTGCCGGGCACCCACGGCCGGATCTGTTCGGGCACCGCGCGCATCCAGTCCGAGACCGCGACCACCGGGCCGCGGCAGCCGGCGAGCACCTTGGTGACATAGGCCTCGCGCGGCGCCTGGTCCGGGTTGCGCAGCCGTTCCTTCTCCACGGCCACACCGTCGCGGTTCAACTCGCCCCAGCTGGTCACCGACCACACGTCGGCGGCCACGTCCCACTCTTCGAGCATCTCGGCCGCCTTGAGCGCGGCCGGCATCGACACTCCGGACACCAGGATGTGCGCGGAATGGCCGCGCTCCTCTTTGGCGGCGCGGTAACGGTAGATGCCGCGCAGCAGGCCGTCGGGATCGAAGTCTTCCGGCTCGGGCGGCTGCGCGTAGGGCTCGTTGTAGAGAGTGATGTAGAAGTAGACGTTCTCCGGGTTCTCGCCGAACATCCGCGCCAGGCCGCTCTCCACGATGTAGGCGATCTCGTAGGCGAACGCCGGGTCGTAGGACACCACCGCGGGGTTGGTGGCGGCCAGCAGCAACGAATGCCCGTCAGCGTGCTGCAGGCCCTCACCGACGAGCGTGGTGCGCCCGGCGGTGGCGCCCAGCGCGAACCCGCGGGTCATCTGGTCGGCCGCGGCCCACAGTCCGTCGCCGGTGCGCTGGAACCCGAACATCGAATAGAAGATGTAGACCGGGATCATCGGCTCGTTGTGGGTGGCATACGAAGTGCCGGCCGCGGTGAAGGACCCCACTGATCCGGCTTCGTTGATGCCTTCGTGCAGGATCTGCCCGACTTCGCTTTCCTTATAGGCCAGCATCAGTTCAGCGTCCACAGCGGTGTAGAGCTGGCCGTTGCGGTTGTAGATCTTGAGCGACGGGAACCACGAGTCCATCCCGAACGTGCGGGCCTCGTCGGGAATGATCGGCACGATCCGCTTGCCGATCTCTTTGTCGCGCAACAACTCTTTGAAGGTCCGGACCAGCGCCATGGTGGTGGCGACCTCTTGTTTGCCGGAGCCCTTCTTGAGCGCTTTGTAGGTGTCGCGGCCGGGCAGCGTCAGCGCTTTGGCCTTGGTGCGGCGCTCCGGGACGAATCCGCCCAGGGTGCGGCGACGGTCCAGCAGGTAACGGATTTCGGGTGCGTCCGGGCCGGGGTGGTAGTACGGCGGCAGGTACGGGTCTTCTTCCAGCTTGTCGTCGCTGATCGGGATCCGCATCGAGTCGCGGAAACGCTTGAGGTCTTCCAGCGCAAGCTTTTTCATCTGATGGGTGGCGTTGCGGCCCTGGAAGTGCGCGCCCAGTGAATAGCCCTTGATGGTCTTGGCCAGGATGACCGTGGGCTGTCCCTTGTGCGCCATCGCGGCGTGATAGGCGGCGTAGACCTTGCGGTAGTCGTGCCCACCGCGCTTGAGATTCCAGATTTCGGAGTCACTCATGTTCTCGACCAACGCCTTGGTGCGCGGGTCGCGGCCGAAGAAGTGGTCGCGCACGTAGGCGCCGTCGTTGGCCTTGTAGGTCTGGTAGTCGCCGTCCGGGGTGCTGTTCATCAGGTTCACCAGCGCGCCGTCCCGGTCGGCGTGCAGCAGTGCGTCCCACTCGCGACCCCACACCACCTTGATCACGTTCCAGCCGGCACCGCGGAAGAACGACTCCAGCTCCTGGATGATCTTGCCGTTGCCGCGCACGGGGCCGTCCAGGCGCTGCAGGTTGCAGTTGATCACGAAGGTCAGGTTGTCCAGGCCCTCGAGCGCGCCGACGTGGGCCAGCCCGCGGCTTTCCGGCTCGTCCATCTCGCCGTCGCCCAGAAAGCACCACACATGCTGATTGGAGGTGTCTTTGATGCCACGGTCGTGCAGGTAATGGTTGAACCGTGCCTGGTAGATGGCGTTGAGCGGGCCCAGGCCCATCGACACGGTGGGAAACTCCCAGAAATCAGGCATCAATCGCGGGTGCGGATAGGACGGCAACCCACCGCCGGCATGGCTGTGTTCCTGGCGGAAGCCGTCCAGGCGGTCTTCGCTGAGCCGGCCTTCGAGGTACGCGCGGGCGTAGATGCCGGGGGAGGCGTGGCCCTGGATGTAGACGTGATCGCCGCCGCCGGGGTGCGACTTGCCGCGGAAGAAGTGGTTGAACCCGACCTCGTAGAGCGCGGCCGAAGACGCATAGGTCGAGATGTGGCCGCCTACACCGACGCCGGGCCGTTGCGCGCGGTGCACCATGATCGCGGCGTTCCACCTGATCCAGGTCCGATACCGGCGTTCGACGTCCTCGTCGCCGGGAAACCAAGGTTCCAGCTCGGTCGGGATGGTGTTGACGTAGTCGGTCGAGGTGAGCGCCGGGATGGAGACCCGTTGCTCGCCGGCCCGCTCCAGCATTCGCAGCATCAGATAACGCGCGCGGGCCGGACCGGAACGTTCCAGTAACGCGTCAAATGACTCCAGCCACTCCGCGGTCTCCTCGGGGTCGATGTCGGGCAGGTAGGACGCCACACCCTCGCGGATGACCCGAACGCGATCGGGTTCGCTTGTGCTGCTTGATGTTTTGGCCAGATCGTTGCGGGCGAACTCGGTTGTCAACGCACTACTCCTGTAGTTGGCGGCGTAGCTACTTGATCGATCTCCCCCTATCGTGCCGCACTTGCGTCCCTGGCGGGTACCCACCGCCCGCCACTCCTAAGTCGATGCTCATGGGGCAATTGGGATAGCCACGCGGTAACGTCACATGCCGTGCTCATCGGATGGCGTGCCGTCCCTCGCAGGCACGTGGGGGAGTTCCCCAGGCGAGGCGCCCTGGCTCTGGGCTGTATTGCGCTGGTGACGATAGGGATCGTCGGCTGTACCAAGGTCACCGACGGCAACGGCGCGGCCGACACCAACCTCGCTCCTGCCTACCGGTCGTCGGTGTCGGCATCGCTCTCGGAGTCCGCGGTGTCCTCCAGCGCCAGGGAATCCCAACGGCTGCAGTCGGTGACCACGCGGGCGATGCGCACGTCGTGCGACGCGCTCGCGACCACCAGCAAAGAGGCGATCGACAAGGTCAACGCTTTCGTGGCCGCGTTCAATGCGGGCAAGAACACCGGCCCGACCGAAGGCCCGGCCATCGACGCACTCAACGCCAGCGCCACCGCGGTGGAGAACAGCTACAGCGACGCCCTGCCCGGCCAGATGCGCGACGCGTTCAACGCTTACAACGACGCAGCCCGGCAGGTGGCCAACGCGATCGGCACGCACGCCTCGACCGGCGAGTTCAACCGGCGGGTGGATCGGCTCAATGACACCAAGACCAAGGCACTGAAAATGTGCACGGGTTAGCCGTATGAACTCCGGTGGTGCCTGTGCGACGATAACGTCCATCGCGGTGGCGATCGCAAGCGCGGCGAAGCCGGCGCAGCGGGTCGCCACCATCCGGCTTTGTCGTGCGGTTGGTTGAGGGAGGTTTCACGGTGGTCGCGGCGGATCACGCCCCGAGCTACGCTCGCAAACTGGGCATCCAACCGGACCAGGTCGTCCAGGAGTGGGGCTGGGACGAGGACACCGACGACGACATCCGCGCCGACGTCGAGGATGCGTGCGGCAGCGAGTTGCTCGACGAGGACACCGACGAGGTCGTCGACGTCGTGCTGCTGTGGTACCGCAACGGTGACAGCGACCTGGTGGACATCCTGATGGACGCGATCAGCCCGCTCGCCGAAGACGGCGTGATCTGGGTGCTGACCCCTAAGACCGGCCGTCCCGGGCACGTGCTGCCCGCCGACATCGCCGAGGCGGCGCCGACCGCGGGCCTGATGCCGACCTCGTCGGTCAATTTGGGTAATTGGAGTGCGTCTCGCCTGGTTCAGCCGAAGTCGCGGACCGGGAAGCGTTGATGCTCGACGTCGGAGCCACCGCCCCCGACTTCACCTTGCGCGACCAGAACAACCAGCCCGTCACGCTCAGCAGCTTCCGCGACAGCAAGAACGTGCTCTTGGTCTTCTTCCCGCTGGCCTTCACCGGGATCTGCCAGGGCGAGTTGGACGCGGTGCGCGACAACCTGCCCGATTTCGAGAACGACGACACCGCGGTGCTGGCCATCTCGGTGGGGCCGCCGCCGACCCACAAGATCTGGGCGGTGCAGAGCGGATTCACGTTTCCGGTGTTGTCCGACTTCTGGCCGCACGGCGAGGTCAGCCAGGCCTACGGGGTGTTCAACGAACAGGCCGGCATCTCCAACCGCGGCACCTTCGTGGTCGACCGCTCGGGGATTATCCGGTTCGCCGAGATGAAGCAGCCCGGAGAGGCACGCGATCGGCGACTGTGGACGGATGCGCTGGCGGCGTTGTCGTTTTGAGTGCTTCGGGTGTGGGCGTGTAACCTGCGCCGGGGCATAGGGCGCGTAGCTCAGTGGTAGAGCTCTGGTTTTACACACCAGCGGTCGGCGGTTCGATACCGTCCGCGCCCACTTTCCGA
The DNA here is from genome assembly GCF_059812185.1 of Mycobacterium sp. NGS67. Taxonomy (NCBI): domain Bacteria; kingdom Bacillati; phylum Actinomycetota; class Actinomycetes; order Mycobacteriales; family Mycobacteriaceae; genus Mycobacterium; species Mycobacterium sp. NGS67. The sequence continues at coordinate 113,815 of NZ_JCALCF010000010.1, read as the reverse complement.
GTCGCTCGATCAGTCGGTCTGCACGAGACCTTCGATCAGGTTGGCTTCGACGCGCTTGCTCGCGGCTTCGCTTGTCCCAGGCAAGCGGATTGGACGGCTTCCGCGCTTAATTGCGCTCAGCCGGAGGATGTCTCGCAGATCTGCCGTCGATAGCGACTCAGACACAAAGCTTTTCGGCGGGGCCGACTCTCAAGCGTCAGGGAGGTCTCGTGGTCGGCGCGGACGCCGCACCGGCGGCTGACTGTGCCACGCGCCACCGGCGCGGAACAATTCCGGTGGCCGGCCGCCGCGCGGGCTCGCTTTGGCCCGCTCACCGGTCGGCTCGACGTAGTTGTCCGGGTTCGCGACCGTCGGCGACGAAGTGGTAAGGCTGCGACGGAAATTGGCCGGATCGATCTCGGTCTGCCACAGCTCCTCGTACACGTTCTGCAGTTCCGACAGCGCGAACGTCTCGCCGACGAACGCCGTCGCCAAGTTGGTCTGCTCGAGCTGTTCAGCCGCCCGGTCTACCGCGTCGGACAGGATCCGGTGATGGTCGAAGGCCAGCGGGAGATTCCGCACCGCGTCGGTGACCGGCCATAAGCGGGCCGCAGCCGCATCGGTGCCGGCGCGCAGCTCGCCCGGGTCCGGCGTCACCGCGAGGTACGCCACGGTGACCACATTGGTGCGCGGGTCGCGCCCGGGATCGCCGTAGGCGCCGAACTGCGCCAGGTGTTTGGGTGCGATCACACCGGTCTCTTCACGCAATTCCCGCCACGCCGCGTCGTCGAGAGTCTCGCCGGGCCGTTTGAACCCGCCGGGCAGCGCCCACATGCCGGCATACGGCTCGCCGCCGCGCTGCACCAACAGCACGTGCAGACGGCCTTCCCGCATGGTCAGGATCACGATGTCGACAGTCACCGCGAAGGACGGGTAGGCCGAGGTGTCGTAGCCCTCCGGTGCGCGGTGCTCTGGTCTGTCCATGTAGGCATCGTAGGCAGATATTTGTCAGAATGACAATTAACTGTTATAGTCATGCAGACAAATACCGGACCGACGAGGGGAGCGCCATGACAAATCACGCAGACACAGACGTAAACGAACTGCTTGCGCGGATCGCGAAATTGGAGGCCCTGCTTGCGCAGCAGTCGGCGGAAGAAGCCTCACGCGCGGACATCTGGTTCCTGCTGGACCGGTCCGGATCGATGAACACGATCGCCGAATACGTCGTGCAGGGCTACGACGAGTTCATCGCCGAGCAGCGCAAAGAGAAGGGCGAAGCGACGATGACGCTGGTCCAGTTCGACGGCGAGGACATCCACGACGTGCTTGTCGACGCCCAACCACTCGACCGGGTCGAGTCGATCGCCGGACGGTTCAGCCCGCGTGGGATGACGCCGCTATACGATGCGGTCGCGTTGTTGCTGGACCGTGCCGAGGCGCACCTGAAGCGTTCGGGCGCCGATCCGGCCGATCAACTCGTGGTCATCTTCACCGACGGCCTTGAGAACGCCAGCCGGCGCTGGACGGACCGGGCGATCCACAAACGCATCGCGGGTCTGCGGAAGGCCGGATGGACCTTCGTCTTCCTGGGCGCCAATCAGGACAGTTACGCCACCGGTTCGGCGATCGGCGTGGGTGCGGGCAACACGTCCAACTACACCGCCTCACCGACGGGCGTGCTGACCACCCATCGTGGGTTGAACCGGTCGGTGCGGGAATGGCGCGGCAAGTCCCGCAGTACCCGGCTCGCCGACGCCGACGACTTCTGGGGCGGAGTCAAGGAAGGTGAGGAAGAGGGCGCCCGTCGATGACCTTGAAGCGCTTGCAGGGCAACGCAAAAGGCATGCTGTCGCTGTGTATTTCGTAGGTTTGGACCTCGCATGGGGTGCTGTCAGCCGCACCGGTATCGCGGTTGTCAACGACGCGGGCCAGCTGCAATTACTCACCTCAGTGGTAACGGACGACCAAATCCTTTCTGCCGTAGCGCCTTACGTTGTGGGCGACTGCTTGGTTGCCATCGATGCACCCTTGCTGGTCACCAACGAATTCGGCCGTCGACTCGCGGAGGCCGAATTAGACAAGCAGTTTCGGGCGTTCCAGGCCGGCCCGCGCCCGGCGTATAAGTCGCACCCGTCTGGCATGTTCGATCCGCCTCGTGGCGCCGTGCTGACTCAAAAGCTGAAGCTCGACATCGATCCGATGTCGAGCGCGCCGCGACGCGCAATCGAGGTCTACCCACACCCCGCGATTGTGGTGTTGTTCAGGTTGGGATGCACCTTGAAATACAAGCGCGGTCGCGGGGCGAATGCCGTGGAGCGAACCCTTGCTCGGCGGAGCGAAATGCTCAGACTGATCGATCACATCGAGAGTTTGGCTAGCGCGCCGCTGCCGATGCAGGTAATCGGTCACAGCAGTTGGATGACTTTACGTCGTTCCGTCGAGATGGCCACTCGGCCAATCCAATTGGATCGTGCGGAAGACCAGCTCGACTCGGTCATGTGCGCTTACGTGGCGATGCTGTGCAACCGCCGACGTGACCAAGTCGCCACGTTCGGCAACTTTCCCGACAACGGCTACATCGTCACGCCGGCTCTTCCGCCCGACCTGAAAGCCGACCGCCGACAGAGTCCGCGCGACGAGACCGGCGCGGCCGCGCAATCACAAGCTCACCGCTCCGACGACATCGACGGCTCGGACGCGGCCAAACCAGTGCTGCCAACTTGCCCCTGCGGATGTGGGCAGCCCGTCAGCAAACCCAACAAATTCGTCCCTGGTCACGATGCAAAGGCACTCCATCAACGAATCGCTCAGCAATGGGGGAATACTCTCGGTTTCATCGAATGGTTCGATGCGACATACGGATTCACTCCGCAATGAGCGACAGACAGCCGACGCCGCGACATGAACGCGAGTCGGCACGGTCCTTGACGCCAGCGCTACGGCATCAGAGTCCACGGATCACGGTGCCGCCCGGGCGGTTCTGAGATCCAGGACCGGGCGCCGGCACGTACCGCAGCGTGCACCGCTCGTGCGATCCGGGCGCCGAATGTCGAGCGCGGTCCGCCGTATGCCTCCGCAGCCCCGTCCGTCGGGCAATGCACGACGATCGCGTCCGAGGCGGTTCCGGTGGCCCGTACCCCGGTCTCGTACAACGCCTGCACCTTCGCTTCGGTGGCGGTGGCCACCGCGTTGACCAGGGCGGCCGTCGACAGCCGTGCCGGCACCGCGACCACGATGTTGATCGTGCCCACCTGGTAGCCGTTGGTGAATGGTCGGTACTCGACGGACTGGTAGTCGGGGAACAGCGTCGTTTGCACGCCGGACGGTAATTCGCGGCGGAAGTCCCCGTCGGGCGCGGCCGCCCAGGCCGGGTTGGAGAGCCCGACGGTTGCGGAGGCATGCACTCCGCCGTCCGCGGCGAGGTGGTGGCGGGTCACGTCGACGGCGGTGAGCAACCCGCAGCCCGTCCCGACGAGGCCCAGCGCGGTACCGATCTCGGTGAGGTGACCGTCCGGATCGGTCCGGTCGTAATCCAGCGGGACGGTGGCGTTCACCACCCAGTCCCGGGCGCTGATGCCGCCGCCGAGCGGTCCGGAAGAGATGCACAGTCGAGGCTCGGCAAATTGCCACAGCAGGACCGGGATCTGCCGAGCTTGTTCCACCCGCGCCGTCAACTTGGGATGCATGGTCCCATCCTCGTGTGGGGGTGCAACGTCGCGAACGTCGGGCACCTCGTCGGATCGGCCCAGCGCGACGTCAACACATCGTCGGCCCACCGCGTGCGCATTTCGGACGGACGCTTGTCATAGTTGGCCGGTGGATGAGGCGCTCGTCGGGTTCGGCGCGGGCGTCGTCGTCGCAGTCTTGACCACACCCGTCGGAGTGTCAGGCGCAGTGTTTCTACTGCCATTGCAGATGAGCCCCCTCGGTGTGCCCAATCCCGCCGTGACCCCGACGAACCTTCTGTTCAACGTCATCTCCATCCCGGGAGCGCTGGCCCGGTATGCGCGGGTGGCGCCGCTGGGTAGTTCGCTGACCCGTTTGATGCTGCTCGGTACGCTGCCCGGTGTCGTCGTTGGCGCCGTGTTGCGGGTGTTGTTGGTTCCAGACCAGCAGACGTTCAGACTGTTCGCCGCCGCGCTGCTCTTCCCGTTAGGGGTGTGGTTGTGGCTGCAGCGCGCTTCGTCTCTACCCGTGGGGGCGCGCCCGGGGCCGTCGAACAATTTCGTCGTCACGCTCGCACTCGGTGTGGGCGTCGTCGGCGGCATCTACGGTATCGGCGGAGGCTCGTTGCTCAGCCCCATCCTGGTGGGCCGCGGCGCGCCCCTTGCCGAAGTTGCCCCGGCCGCACTGGTTTCGACGTTCGTCACGTCGATAGCGGGTGCCGCCACCTACACCGTGTTGTCCGTGATCGCCCCGGGACACGACATCGCTCCCGACTGGACCCTCGGCATCGCCGCAGGCCTAGTGTCGTGCGTCATTAATTAGTTTACAGTGTGGGATGATCGGTGTATGCCCTCATCCGTACTGGTGATCAGCCCTGAAGACCGCATGACGTTGGAGTCGTGGACTCGGTCCTCGACGGTGTCCGCGGGGCGTGTCGAGCGGGCGCGGATCGTGTTGGCGGTGGCTGATGGCGCGGGCACCTCGGGTGCGGCGCGGCAGATGAGAGTGTCGCGGCCGACGGTGATCAAGTGGCGGGATCGGTTCGCGGCGTTCGGCATGGACGGCCTTGCCGACGAGCCGCGTAGTGGGCGGCCCAAGACCGTCGATGACGCGGCGATTCTAGCGGCCACACTGGATCCGCCACCGGAATCGTTGGCGGTAACGCACTGGTCGAGTCGACTGTTGGGTAAGCACCTTGGCGTCGGGGATGCCACGGTGGCCCGGGCGTGGCGACGTTACGGGGTCAAGCCATGGCGCCGGGAGACGTTCAAGTTCTCCACCGACCCCGAACTGGAGGCCAAGGTCGGTGACGTGGTGGGCCTGTATCTGAACCCGCCGGACAACGCGATCGTGTTGTGCGTGGATGAAAAGAGCCAGATTCAAGCACTCAATCGGACCCAGCCGATCCTGCCGATGCGTCCGGGACTGCCAGAGAAGGCGACCCATGACTATCAGCGCAACGGCACCGCCACCTTGTTCGCCGCCTTGGAGATCGCGACGGGAAAAGTGACCGACCGCTGCTATGAGCGGCACGGCAAAGCCGAGTTTCTCGACTTCCTCAAGGCGGTAGCGCGGGCCTACCCGCGGCGGCGGTTGCATGTGGTGTGCGACAACTACCACACCCACAAGCACGCCGACATCAACGCATGGTTGGCCAAGAATCCGCGTGTGACACTGCATTTCACCCCGACGTCGGGGTCCTGGCTGAACCTGGTCGAGGTGTTCTTCTCGATCATCACCCGCCAGGCGATCCGCCGCGGCTCATTTAACAGCGTCAAAGAACTCACCGCAGCCATCGGTGCATTCATCGACGGCTGGAACCAACGCTGCCACCCATTCGTGTGGACCAAGACCGCAGACGAAATCATGCCCCACACCCGTAAACCAAATTCAGACGCGTGACACTAGGTGGACTGCTGGGCGGGTACGCCGGTGCCCGGTTGCAACCGTGGGTATCCGAAGGTGCGCTCCGACGTCTGTTGGGAACGTTGGCTGTCGGTGCAGCGGTGCTGTACGTCGTTCAAAGCTCCCGGTGAACCAAACGTGCAACTCTCCATATCGACCCTCCCGGTCGTACATTGACCAGATGGCAGACGCGGCAGACCGGGCCCAAGAGCTACGCCAGCGGCATTTCCAGTTGGAGCACAACCAACCTGTCACCGAACGTGACGTCGAGCAGGCCGCGCAGCGGGCCGACGAGGCCCATGAGCGGGCCGCCCTCGCGCACCGCAAAACGGCCGAACGACACGACGAGTCGGCGCAGGTGCACGAACGAGCCGCGCAGGTCCACGAGGACGCCGCGCACGCCGGTGTGGGAGATCCCGACAAGCATCACGCGGCAGCCGAGCGGCACCGCCAGGCGGCCGCGGCCGACCGTGCCGCCGCGGCCGAGGACCGACAGGCCGCGGACGAGGAATAACCCGGGACCCGACCGGGGTTCTGGCGGCGCTTAGCGCCCTTTGGTCCAAGGGGTGCAGCCATGCGTGATGAAGTGCCCGACCGCAGGCGCCGAGAGGTCCGCGGTCAGCGTTTGTCCCGGCCCCACGCTGTCTCCGGTGAGAAACGTCCAGTCGCCGGTCCACGTGCTGAACGTGCACTGCTGCACCGCGGGATCGCGCACCTCGACGCGGGCGGTGTAGACGCCGTGCGGAACCTGCCCGGGCACCGCGTAGGTGCCCGGCCCGAACGTCGCGTCCGCTTCGGCAACCGGACAGCCGATGAGGCCGAACAGCAGTAGGGACATCGCTGTCGGCGCCAGAATCCGCATCACCCAACGATAAGTTCCCGCAACCGGTCCCGCAGCGCGGGATCAGCGCTGGTGCAGCGGCAAGCGCAGCGCGCCTCATTTCAGGAATGACTCATCTCGTCGGCGTTTGCCGACCGCAAAGGCGGGTATCGCAGGCCCGACGAAGGAGCGCCCCGTGAGTTATCTGGACAGTGCAAAAAACCAAGTGCTGAGCGCAGTCAGCAAGGTTGTCGACATGCAGCAACCCAAAGCGACGGCGCAGACGGTGACCATCGCGGCACCCGTCGAACGTGTCGAACACTTCTGGCGTGACACCGACCAGCTGTCCGTCGTGCTCGGTGACATCGCGGACGTCGAACCCGGGGGAGAAGATCGCTACCGCTGGCGTCTGCAGGACCAGCCGGACGTCAGCTGGGAATCCCGGCTGGTCGTCGAGCCCGGCCGGATCCGCTACGTCGGTACCGCCGACGACAACGAACTCGTGGTGAGCTGGCAAGCCGCGCCACGGGATCTGGGCACCGAGGTCACGCTGCGAGTCAAGACGCCGGCGCCGGGCCTGCTGTCCGGGGCGGCGGCATACAAGGTCCTCTACCGGGTGCGCGCCCTGCTGCAGACCGGCGAGGTGCCGACCCTCCAGTCCAACCCCAGCGCGCGGAACTCCGCGCGGTAAGGAAAGGTTCATCGTGCGCGCACTGTGCTGGAACGGCGTCAACGACCTGTCGGTGGAGACGGTCGACGATCCCAAGATCCTCAACCCACACGACGTGATCGTCCAGGTCCGGCTGACGACCACATGCGGCTCGGACCTGCATTTCATCGACGGCTACCTGCCCGGCATGCGCCAGGGCGACGTCTTCGGCCACGAATTCATGGGAGTGGTGGTCGAGACGGGCTCGGAGGTGCGCGACACCAAAGTGGGTGAGCGGGTGGTGGTGCCGTCGTTCATCGCCTGCGACAGATGCTGGTACTGCGAGCACGAGTTGTATGCCTGCTGCGACACCACCAACCCGAACGCCGAACTGCAACAGCCGCTGCTCGGCTACCCGTCGGGCGGAATCTATGGCTACACGCACCCGTTCGGCGGTTACGCCGGTTCGCATGCCCAGTACGTGCGGGTGCCGTTCGGCGACGCGAACTGCTTTGCCATCCCCGGGGACATCACCGACGAGCAGGCGCTGTTCCTGTCCGACGCCGTCCCTACCGGTTTCATGGGCGCGGACTTCTGCGACATCTCCGGCGGTGACACCGTCGCGGTCTTCGGCGCCGGGGGAGTGGGTCTGATGGCGGCCCGCAGTGCGCTGCTGCTCGGCGCCGACCGGGCGATCGTGATCGACCGGATCCCGGAACGACTCCAATTGGCGCGCAACGGATTCGAACTGGAGACCATCGACTACACCGCCGTGGACAGCGTGCACGAGACGCTGCGGGAGATGACCGGTGGGCGGGGTCCGGATGCGTGCATCGACGCGGTCGGCATGGAAGGACACGGCACCGGGGTCCAGCAGCTCTACGACAAGGCCAAGCAACTGCTGCGGCTGGAGACCGACCGCGCCACCGCCTTGCGGCAGGCGATCCTGGCCTGCCGCAAGGGTGGGGTGGTCTCGGTGCTCGGGGTGTACGGAGTGACCGACAAGTTCCCGATGGGTGTGCTGACCAACAAGGGCCTGACCCTGAAGACCTCGCAGCAACACGGCCAGCGCTACATCGCTCGGTTGTTCGACTACGTCGAACAGGGTGATCTGGATCCCGCCAAGCTGATCACCCATGACCTGCCCCTCGAAGAAGGGGTGCGCGCCTACGACCTGTTCAAGAACAAAGAGGACAACTGCATCCGGGTGGCGATGCGGCCGTAGGGGGTTAGAGCGCTACGCAGCGGGCATAGCTGGTGGCATGACAATCGAGGCTGACGACGTCCGGCGCCTGCTCGACGCCGAGGACGCAGACGCTGCACTGGTTCTCATCGAAGGTCGGGTCGAAGTGAAGACACCGGCCGAACTGGAATCGCCGGATTACCGCGGCGCGTTGCAGGTCGCGACGCGCGCCGAGGTGCTGCAGGGCGTGGGCGATGCGGAGTTGTCGGACCGCGAACTCGCTGAGCGGGCTGAGGAACTCGACACGGCGGTGCGCAACTTGGGCGGCTGACAGGGGGGTTGCCTGTTCGCCGGCGCGTTGCTGAGATCAGGGCATGACTCAGCAGGAACCACTGAGCCACTCGAAGAGTTCGTGTCGCTGGATCGGTACGGCAATCGGGCGTTCCTGCATGGCCGCGTATGACTTCATCGTGGTCGGAGCCGGATCGGCCGGGTGCGCGGTCGCCGGACGCCTCGCCGATGAATCCTCGGCGACCGTGCTGCTCATCGAGGCCGGCGGCTCGGACCGGAAGCTGACAGTGCGTGCGCCCCTGGCGTTTCCGCGGCAGATGGGCACCGCACTGGACTGGGCGTACGAAACCGAGCCGGAGCCGGCGTGCGCGGACCGGCGCATCCAGCAACCCCGCGGCCGGGTGCTCGGTGGCACCAGCGCGATGAACGCGATGTTGTGGGTCAAGGGCAGCGACCTCGACTACGACGGGTGGCAACTTCCGGGCTGGACGTGGGACGACGTGGCGCCGGTCTTCGCTCGCATCGAGCACGGGCCGATGCGCGTCACCCGGGTGACCGAGCCCGACGAAGTGTCCCGCCGGTTTGTCGCTGCGGCGCGGGCGGCGGGCGTCGCCGCGGATGACGACGTGAGCGGACCGGGTCTCGACGGGGCGACCATCAGCCCGGTCACCATCTACAACGGGCAGCGCTGGACGACGGCACGGGCATATCTGCGGGGGCAGCGGAATCTGAGTATCGCGAAGAAGGCCACCGTCCTTCGGTTGATCATCCGCAACGGACGCGCGGTCGGTGTCGAGTTCCGTTGCAATCGGCGAGTGCAGCAGGTTTTCGCCGATCAAGAGGTCGTGCTGAGCGCGGGGGCATTCGGCACCCCGCAATTGCTGCAACTTTCGGGCATCGGACCCGCCGATCACCTGCGTGCCGTCGGGATCACACCACAGGTGGACAGCCCGAACGTCGGGCAAGGCCTGTCCGACCATCCCAACATGTTCGGCATTTGGCGGCTGGCCCCCGGATATATCGGGCTGGCCGACGCGGCCAATCCAAAGTGGTTGCTGCAGTGGCTGTTACACCGGACAGGCAAGCTGTCGAGCAACGGGTGCGAGGCGGTCGCCCACATCCGGTCCATGCCCGATCTGCCGGCCTGCGACTTTCAGTTGGTGATCACCCCGGGCGACGCGCTGGCCGACATCAAGACCGCCGCCTTCCCGCCGTCGTTGACGGTGATCCACTCCTACTGGACCCCGCAGAGCCGCGGCAGCGTGCTGATCCGCTCCGCCGATCCGGACCGGCCGCCGGCTATCCGGCTCAACCTGCTCCGCGAGCGCGCTGACATGGAGGCGATGATCCGGGCGGTGCAGCGGTCGCGGGAGATCGTCTCCACCGAGCCGCTCGCCTCCGCCGTCGACCGGGAGGTGTTACCCGGACCGGCCGCGGACCTCGAAGCGTGCATCAGACAGACCGTGATCACCACCGCGCACCCGGCCTGCAGCGTCGCGATGGGTTCTGAGCCCGACAGCGCGCTCGACGAGCAGTTGCGGGTGCGGGGTGTGGCGGGGTTACGGGTCGCCGATGCGTCAGCGCTGCCGCGGATTCCGCGGGCCAACACCAACGCGCCGTCGATCATGATCGGTGAACGGTGTGCCGATTTTCTGCTCGCCCCCGCTTGATGTCTTGGACGCGTCTGACGCGGTGTGGCAAGGTCGTGGGCGTGAGCGACCTCTCTGGCTCTCAGAGCAACAGGCAGACCTCGGGGCCGCCGGTGCGGCCGTTGTCGGCCGACCAGCAACCGGCGACGAAGGCGGACCTCTACGCGGCGGTGGACGCCATGCGCGCCGACATGCGTCAGCTGCTCGAGCAGATCAGCACGCTGATCAAGGACGCGCAGAAGTAGGTGAAGCCGTTTCGCATCGACGTGCCCGACGACGTCCTGGAGGATCTGCAGTCGCGGCTGGCGCGCACCAGATGGCCGGACGCCGAATGCGTGGACGACTGGAGCCAGGGCGTCCCGTTGCGCTACACCCGCGACCTGGCCGCCTACTGGGCCGCTGACTACGACTGGCGCGTCCGGGAGGCGGCGCTGAACCGGTTCGACCAGTTCGTCGACCAGTTCGACGGTCTGGACATTCATTTCATCCATCAGCGCTCGCCTCACGATGATGCTTTCCCGTTGGTGATCACCCACGGCTGGCCGGGCTCGGTCGTGGAGTTCCACAAGGTGATCGAGCCGCTGACCGATCCCACCGCGCACGGCGGCCGCGCCGAGGACGCCTTCCACGTGGTGTGCCCGTCGCTGCCGGGGTACGGCTTCTCCGGGAAGCCGGGCCGCACGGGCTGGGGCGTGCAGAAGATCGCGCAGGTGTGGGAGGAGCTGATGGGTCGCCTGGGCTATGACCGTTACGGCGCCCAAGGCGGCGACTGGGGCGCGGCGGTCACCACCCAGATCGGCCGCAACGGCGGGAACTGCGCGGGGATCCATCTGAACATGCCGCTCGGCACGCCGACGAAGGAAACGCTGGCCAACCCGACACCGGAGGAGCAGGCGGCGATGGCCGCGCTTGCCGAGCACCGCAAATCGGGGACCGGCTATTCCAAGCAGCAGTCCACCCGACCGCAAACGCTGGGCTACGGGCTGGTGGATTCGCCGGTGGGCCAACTCGCCTGGATTGTCGAGAAGTTCTGGGCGTGGATGGACTGCGACGGACACCCCGAGAACGTGTTGACGCGGGATGAGTTGCTGGACAACGTGATGATGTATTGGGTGACCGGCAGCGGCGCGTCCTCGGCGCGGCTGTACTGGGAGAGCTACAAAGTGTGGGGGGACAATTCGCGGGTCGAATTGCCTACGGGCGTAGCGGCTTTCCCGAAAGAAGTGCTGCGCGCGCCGCGCTCGTGGTGTGAGCCGAACTTCAACCTGACGCACTGGACGACGATGCCGCGCGGCGGGCATTTCGCCGCGTTCGAACAGCCGGAGTTGTTCGTCGAAGACCTCCGGAAGTTCTTCGCGACGGTGCGCTGACGGGATCAGACGATCCTGCGACCCCGTCGCGCCCGAGATCTCATGTCCCACAGATACAGCTCGTATCCCAGGATCCAGACGCGGTGCGGGATCAGCCGGTCGGCCAACCGCAGCGCCGCCAGCAGCCATTCGAATCGCCGCTGTTGAGATTCCGACCAGTCCAGCCGCATCATCGCCCGGAACTCCGGCGCCAGGAATCCCGTCGTCGCGAACAGATTGAACGGTCCGGCCAGCATCCGCACCGGCCACGGCATGAACGCCATCGAAGCCACCCCGCGCAGGTGCTCGCGCACCGGCGGGTCGATGCGCAGTTCGTCGAGGGAACGCTTCCAGTATTCGTCGAACGCGACCCGGTCGGCGGGCCACATGCGCTCGGGCACCTGCAGTGTGGTGGCCAGCCGCTTGGCGTCCTGGAACACCACGTCCGAGCTCGCGTCGTCGAGCGGGCCGTGCAGGTACTCGTGCTGCTCGACGAAATAGCGGTACAGACAGGCGGCGACCCAGAGCTGCAATTTGGGGTCGAAGGCGTTGTAGGACACCGGGCTGGACGCCGTCGAACGAACCTGCCGGTGCGCGGTGTCCACGGCGTCGCGGATCAGCTTGCGGTCGGATTCGGTCCCGATGGTCGCCACGGCGAGGTAGGTGCCGGTGGTCCGCGCCCGTTTGAACGGGTGCTTGTAGACATTGCCGCTGTCTACCGGGCTTTCCAGCACGCCGTAGCCGACACCCGGCAACGACAACTGCATGATGACGTTCGCGGCGGGCAGCAACGTCGCCGCCGGGTTCAACAGGTCGGCGACCCTGGTTACGGGCCGCTTCATCGCGGATCCTTACCCATGAGTCGAGTACATCATGTTCGGGTGCTTGGTGCGCCGAGAATCTCGGCGCGGCGGAGGTTAGAGCGAGTCATAGCGGGCGCTTGTTGAGGCATGGCTGATCTGATCGCTTCGCTTTAGCAGCGCCGGCCGGGTCGTGTGAGACGCTGCCGAGGTGTTCGTGTCACCGAATTCGGCTCGAAGCGTCGGCGTGTTGACGGGTTATCTGGCCGATCTGGCGGTGGGCGACCCGCGGCGGGGACACCCGGTGGCGCTGTTCGGCACGGCCGCTGCGAACCTGGAACGGCTCACTTACCGCGACGCGCGGGCAGCCGGGGCAGTGCATGTCGGGGTGCTGGTGGGCGCGGCGGTGTTACTGGGCGTGGTGCTGCAGCGCAGGACCGGCCCGGTCGCGGCGACCGCAGTGGCTACCTGGGTTTCCCTGGGTGGATCTTCGTTGGCGCACACCGGTTCTCGGATGGCAGATCTGCTGGAGTCCGGTGACATGGCGTCCGCACGCGCGTTGCTTCCCTCGTTGTGCGGTCGCGATCCGGCTGTGCTGGACCGGGACGGTCTGGCCCGCGCGGCGCTGGAATCGGTGGCCGAGAACACTTCCGACGCGCAGGTTGCGCCGCTGCTGTGGGCGGCGGCCGGCGGCGCTCCGGCGGTGCTGGGTTATCGCGCGGCGAACACTCTGGACGCGATGATCGGCTACCGCTCCCCGCGGTATATCCGATTCGGTTGGGCCGCAGCCCGATTGGACGACATCGTCAACGTCGTGGGCGCCCGGGTGACGGCCGGATCGGTGATGATCTGCGCGCCCTTGGTAGGCGGATCTGCGCTCGGTGCGTTGCGCGCCTGGCGGCGCGACGCCGCCAGCCATCCCAGTCCGAACGCCGGCGTCGTCGAGGCGGCGTTCGCCGGTGCGCTGGGGGTGCGGCTGGGCGGACCCACCCAGTACCACCACGAGCTGCAGATCCGGCCAACGCTGGGCGACGGCCGCCCACCCACCGTGGCCGACCTGCGCCGCGCGGTGACCCTGTCGCGGGCAGTGCAGGCGGTGGCCACCCTGGTCGCGGTCGGCGTTGCCGCGCTCATCCACCCCCGAGTGGCGGGATGGGGAGAGCGCGCAGCAACGAGCCGATCCCATTGGTCAGCAACGAGATTCCGGTGACACTGGGCTGGCCCCAGTTGAGCGTGAGCCCCGGATCCGGCGACGGCACGAACGGGTAGGCGTTCGGCATGGCCGAGGGCGGAAGCAACCCGGCCCACACCAGGTTGGCCTGCACGCCTTGCGCGGTGCCCTGCAGCAGATAGGTCCCGACGGCGAACGGATCGATTAGCGGGAACAGGCTCGCCGGGGTGGGGAGATCCGCGTATTCGGAGTGCACTCCGCCGATGTCGCCGTAGCCGAGATCTACCAGTACCCGCAGATTCGGCTGGATCAGGTTGAGCAGCGGCTGCGGCAAGTTCAGCGGCCTCAGCAGCGGTAGGTCCTGGCTGGGAATCAGGTAATACGTTGTGCTGCCGGTGGACCCGGGGGAAACCGGCGCGACGATCGCCGACGCGAGCTGTGCCGGCGTCAGGTATTCGTATGCGGGCGTGGGGCTCAAGTGCCCGTAGTACAGGCCGGCGATGGCATTGGCGGACGCCAACAGGTTCAGCGGGTAGCGCGGGAAGTGGGCGAAGCCGTCGTACTGGATGGTGTGGATGTCGGTGGGGTAGGCCAGGTTCGGCGTCGCTCCGCCGAAGGTCTGGTTGAAGCCCGGAATGTACAGACCGGTGAAGCGCTCGTAGAGACCACCGTTGGGATTGTTGGGGTTGCCGGCCAGGACGAACCTCAGATCGGCCGGGTTGGGTGCCGGTATGGAACCGTCGGCGATGCCGTTGAGGTAATTGGTCACGACGGTGGCGCTTTGGGAAAAGCCGAACACGATGGTCTGGGTGCCCGGCGGTTGAGCGGCGACGGCCTGCCGCAATATCTCGACACCGCGCGCGATCGACGTGTCGAAGGTGAGGCTGCCCAGCCCGGTCAGGGGCCACCCCTGCTCCGGGGTGGTCAAACCCGTCGGGATGGCGGTGGGAGCAATGGGCGCGATGTAGGTGTGGTAGATGTTCATCACGTAAGCGGGATTCGGAACCGGGTTGCCGGTGCCGCCCATGATCAGGGTGTTCACGCCTGCGAGTGCCGAAATAGCTTCCGGCGCAACGCTGTTGAGTGCCGATGCGTTCCATGCCTCGACGGCCAGGTAGGAGCCGGCCGCCGTGCTCAAGGTTCGAACGAACAGTTGGTGCACCCCGGCGATCTCAGCGCTGAGCGCCTGATACTGCTGGCCGAACTCGGCGAACAGTGCCGCGACCCGGGTCGACACCTCGTCGGCGGCGGCAGCAATCAATCCGGTGGTGGGACTGGCGGCGGCCGCCTGCACCTCCGCCAGCGACGACTGAATCCTCGCCAGATTCATTGCCGCCGAACGCAAGAGGTCGGGTTCGACGGTCAGCGCTGACACATGCCCTCCTGTTTCTCGGCGCACCCCGACTCGTCCGGCGCCCAGGTGCTGGGCATCAGTGGCTCGCGCGGACCGCCACCGAACGCGTCACCGGTGAGCGTGGCCAGCCCCGCGGCTTCACCACCGGCCGTCCGCCGGGTGGCTCCCACGAACCCCAGCGGACCTGCGCCGCGATCGGAGCTGACGGCGGCGTCGGGGTCGGAAACGGGCTCGAGGTCCATGTATTCGTAGCCGCGACCCTTCACGTCGACCTTGGCACGCCGCTTACGGCGTTCCCGCGCTTTGTCCGCTGCGGAAGCCGCTGCCGCGGCCGGGGCCGCCGCGACGTCCGGCCGCGAAGCCCTCTTCTTGACGACAGTTCGGGTGCCGGCCGCGGAATCCATCCTGCCCGTGCCGCTGAGATAGGGAAACTGCCCGGGACCGGCACCCGGCGGTGGCGATGCGCCCGCAACGCTCGATGCGATCGGAGCCGCAGCCGGTACCGGGGCGGCCGGCGCGACAACCTGCGCCGGTACGGCCGGGCTCGAAACGGCCACCGTCGCAACCGGACCCGGCATGGTGGCGGGGTTCGCGGCAAGCACGTCGGTGGGACCCGGGACTGATTCCATGCCCGCGTGCACATGGAGGGCTACCTCGGCGATACCCAGCGCGCCACCGGTGCCGAGGAGGGTGGGGCCGACCAGCAGCGGACTCAGTCCGGCCGCCAGCAGTGGGAAGGTGACCAGAAACTGGATGACCTGGATGGACAGGTCGTAGCCGATCGCCACACCACCGAAGGCGTAGGCCGCGAGCAGCAACAGCGGGTTGTCACCGGCCGCATTGAGCAGTCCCTGCATCAGCGCGGGATAGCCGCTCACCGGCGACGACAGGTCGGCGATCTTGGTGACGAACCACGTCATCGGGTCGGTGCCCGGGGGGACGCTGAAGATATACGAGACCAGGTCGCCACTGTCGCCGCCGACGGTGTTGAAGACTCGCTCCACGGCGGCAAGGAAATCTGTGATCGTCGAAAAAGGATCTCCGGCTGCTGCGGCCGGTTCTGCTTTGACGATCTGTGGTGCCGCGGTCGCGTCCGGCGACGCGGCCACCGCCGCAGCCGAGACCCCTTCATAAGCGCTCATGGTGGTGGCGGCCTGAATCCACATTCGCACGTAGTCGGCCTCGTTCAGCGTGATCGGGATGGTGTTGATCCCGAAGAAGTTCGTCGCCACCAATACGCCGTGGACGGCATGGTTGGCTGCCAATTCGCCCAGCGTAGGCATGGCGGCCAGGGCCGCGGTGTAGGCGGTAGCCGCGGCCTCGTGCCGGGCGGCGGTCGCGGCGCTGTCCGCGCCGGCCTGCACCAGCCAGGCCAGGTAGGGCGCGTGGGCGGCCACATACGACTCGGCGCTCTGGCCCTCCCAGGCGCCGCCGCGCACCCCGCTCAACAGCGCGGTCAACTCGTCGGCCACTTGGGCGTACTCGGTGCTCAGCGTGCTCCACGCCGCGGCCGCAGCCAAGAGTGGACCCGGCCCCGGACCGCTCGACAGCAACGTCGAGTGCAGTTCCGGCGGGGAACCCATCCAGACCGTCATCGGCGGCTAGGCCGAGCGCTGGACCGACCGCAGGCGTGCCGCATCATGAGGCACCAGCTCTCTCCGGGGTGCTCCGCCCCGGGTTAGCAGGATGCGATGACGTGAGTGTCCTGGCTCTCGGATCACCGCTCGCCTCGCCTTCCAGCCAATGGCCGTGGCTTGTGAGGGTCGCTCCCCGATGACAGTGGCGGGACCGCGCCGGATTCGCACCGGCTTCCTGCATCATCATCGCCGTACAGGCGACATTGTCGCACTTGAGTCGGCCGGCGGATCGCACTTCGCAGAATCAAAGTCACCCCCGCAGAGCACCTGTTCCCCCGACCATAAACCTGGCGGGCCAGCTTGGCGGGCAATTTGCCACAATCCTGCGAATAATTTGCATGTAGTCGGCCGCCGCTCGGTGCTGGTGTTCGGCGTAGCAGTATTGCGCGGGTCGGCAGCACGAGAGTTTGCGACGGAGGAAAAGCGTGCGACGAGACAGTCCAGCGGGGCCCGGGCGCCCTCCGGCGATCCTGCGGTCGGCTCGGCCAACACTTGTCGCGTGCGCGCTACTGGCGGCGATCAGCGCACTGGCCGGCATGGCACCACTGTTCGTCGTCGTAGAGGTGAGCCGGCGTCTCCTCGCGGGGAACACCGACGTCTGGCCGATCGTGGTGGTGGCGGTCATCGCGCTGGCGGCAAAGCAATTGGGTGTCCTGGCCGCCGGGGTGATGACACATCTGGCCGACATCCGGGTGTCGTTCCGGATCCGTCGGGAGTTGCTGGCCAAGTTGAGTCGGGTGCCGCTCGGCTGGTTCGGCGAGCGCAACTCCGGGATCGTCAAGAAGGCCGTCGAGGACGACGTCGCGGCCCTGCATCGGCTCGTGGCCCATTCGATCGTGGAAGTCAGTGCGGCGGCGGTGCCGCCCGTGGTGGCCTTCGGGTACCTGTTCGTCGTGGACTGGCGGATGGCGCTGGTAACGCTGCTACCGGTGTGCGCCGGGCTGGCGGCGTATCAGCGCGCGGCGGCCAGTGCGGGAACCAAGTATCCGGAGTACATGGACTGGTTGAGGCGGCTCAACAGCGCGGCCGTGGAGTTCGTGAACGGCATCGGTGTGGTGAAAGCCTTCGGCACGCCGGGCGCGGCAAGTCGTCGGTTCCAGGAAGTGTCCCGCGCGTTCGCGCACTTCTTCCTCGACTGGGCCAAATCCACCAGCGTGGCCAGCGTCACCGCCGAAATCCTGCTGTCACCGCCCAGCATCCTGCTCGCGGTCGCGACGACCGGCGGGATCTTGACCGCCAACGGCGACCTCCCGCTGCAGAACTTCATCGCATTCGCCGTCTTCGGCACCGTCATCACGTCGAACTGGATGACGTTGCTGATGTCGATACACCCGTTGGTCACCGGGTTGCAGGTGTCCCGCGAGATCCGGGAAATGCTTGGGACTGCGGAACTTCCGGTGCCGCACCGCCCGGCCGAACTCGATCCCGCGACACCGGGCCCGGTGGTGCGGCTGCGCGGGGTGCGCGTCACCTACGGCGACACGGTCGCCTTGAGCGGGATCGATCTCTGTCTCGAGCGGGGCACGATCACCGCGCTGGTGGGTCCGTCCGGTTCCGGAAAGTCCACCCTGGCCAAGCTGTTGCCGCGGTTCGACGATCCGTGCGACGGGGCGGTCGAGCTGTACGGGGTCGACCTGCGCCGGATCGACCCGGCGACGTTGTATCGGCACGTCGCGTTTGTCTTTCAGGACTCGCACCTGTTGTCGGCCATGAGTATTCGCGACAATATCCGGTTGGGCCGTCCCGACGCCGACGATCAAGCCGTGCGGGAGGCCGCCCGCCGGGCGCAGATCTTGTCCAGGATCGAGATGTTGCCGCGCGGATTCGATTCGGTGGTCGGCGAGGACGCTGCGCTCTCGGGTGGTGAACGGCAGCGCGTCTGTATCGCCCGCGCGATCCTGGCCGACCGCCCGATCCTGGTCCTCGACGAAGCCACCGCCAGCGCCGACCCGGAAAACGAGGCCCGGATCCAAGACGCGCTGAGCGCGGTCGCCGCGGACCGGACGGTGCTGGTGATCGCGCACCGGCTCAGCACCGTCCGAGGCGCCGACACCATCGTCGTCCTCGACGGCGGCCGCATTGCCGAAACCGGCAGCCACCCGGAATTGTTGGGGCACAACGGAATCTATGCACAACTGTGGAGACGGGAACGCGAGGCAGAACGTGGTGTCGCCGAGCAGTTGGAGGCGCGGCGATGAGCACGATCATCCGTTACCTGTTCGACCTGCTCGATGACCGCGGCCGCCGGCAGCTGCGCACCATGCTCGTCGTGCAAGCCGTGCAGGGAGTGCTGCAAGGTCTGGGTTTCCTGTTCGTGGTTCCGTTGCTCGGCGTCCTCTTCGAACGACCGGTGCGCGGGGGCGATCTGTGGTTCTGGATCGCGGCCATCTGCGTGACCGTGGTCGCCCATCACGGGTTGCTGGCCTGGAGCACTTCGCTGGGCTATCGCGTCGGCACCGACGTGCTGACCAATTTCCACGATCGGATCGGAAACCATCTGGCCGCGTTGCCGATCGGCTGGTTCGGTGCCGACCGGACCGGGCCCATCGGGCGTCTGGTCGCCAAGGATGCGACGGATCTCGCCGATTTCCCGGCACACCTGCTGCGGTACCTGGTCGTCGGCGTGAGTGCGCCGGTCACGCTGATCCTCGGTAGTTACCTGAGCGACTGGCGGATCGGGTTGGCATTGACGCTCGGCGCGGTGCTGTGTGTGCTGTCGTTGCGGATGTTCATGTCGGTCGTGCACCGCAACGACGACCAGTACGAGCACGACATCGGCGTCACCGCGTCCCGGATCGTCGAATACGCCCGGCTGCAACCCACGCTGCGCGCCTACGGCGTGTTGAGCCACCGCGAACTCGGCACGATCGAGGATTCCCTTGTCCGGCAACAACGCTCGCAATCCCGGCTCACGATCCGCGGAGCGTGGGGTCTGATCGGGTGCTTCGGCACCATGCAACTGGTCGTCACCGCGGTGGTGGCGCTGACCGTCGTTCTGACGCTGCGCGGCGACGTCGCCCTGCCCACCATGATCGGTCTGCTGATCGTCACGCTGCGGATGATCGACCCGTTGTCTCAGCTTGGCGACCTTGCCGGCCATGTCCAGGTCACCGCCGACGCGATCGTCCGGGTGCGCGACTTGCTGGCGGTGCGGCCGCTGCCCGAACCCGAGCAAGGTGCGGCACCTGCCGGCACCGGCATCGAATTGCGGGACGTCCGTTTCGGCTACGACGGTGTCGAGGTGATTCGTGGTGTGAACGCCCGCATTCCCGCGGGCAGCCTCACCGCGATCGTCGGGCCGTCCGGGGCCGGAAAGACCACGCTGCTGCGGTTGATCGGCCGCTTCTTCGACGTCGACGACGGCAGCATTTCGATCGGCGGCCGCGACGTGCGTGAACTGGGCACCGGTACGGTCGCCCACCTGACCGCACACGTCTTCGAAGACGCCTACCTGTTCGACGCCACCATCGCCGAGAACCTGCGGATGGCCGATCCAGAAGCCAGCGCGGCCGAGTTGGATCGCGTGGCCGCGATCGCGCGCCTGGACGAGGTGATCCTGCGGTTGCCCGGTGGCTGGGAGGCGCGCGTCGGCGAGGCGGGATCGGCACTGTCGGGCGGGGAGCGGCAGCGGGCGGCCCTGGCGCGTGCGCTGCTGAAGAGCGCGCCCATCGTGCTGCTGGACGAGGCCACTGCCGCGCTCGACGCGGTCAACGAAGCCGCGGTCGCGGCGGCGATCCGGGAATTGGCTCGGGACCGGACAATTGTCGTTGTCGCACATCGACTTTCGACGGTGATGGACGCCGACCAGATCCTGGTCCTCGAAGACGGCCGCATCACCGCGCGCGGCCGCCACGAGGAGTTGCTGTCCGCCGGCGGCACCTATGCCCGGTTCTGGGCGCAACGATTGCGCGCCCGCGGTTGGCAACTAACGCGGTGAGAGCCGGAACAGGTTGAACTTATAAGTGTCGACCATCGCAGGGATCAGCCGGGCCAGGACCGGCATCCCGTAACGCCGTAGCGGGGGCCAGGTTTGGGCGACGGCGGGCTGGGGTTTGGCCAGTGTTCGCGTGTCGAGCAGTTCGAGACCCTCGATGCCGCCGGGGTCGTCACAGACCCATTGCAGCCGCGCCTTCACCTGCGCCAGCGACTTGTTGCGGTCCTGGTTGCCGACCATGCGTTCGCCCGCGGTGTCGAAAGCCAACTGCGCGCCCGGAAACCGTTGGGACAGTTCGGCAACAGCGCGACGCACCTCGTCGCCGTCGAGGTAGATCAACACGGCTTCGCTCAGGAACAGGTAGGGTCCCGCAGCGGCGGCGACCGTGTCGAACCAGTCGCTGTCGAGCACCGAACCGGCCAGCATCCGGTAGCGGTCGCTGTCGCGAAAAAATCTGCGGCGCAACGCGATGCTGTCGGGAAGGTCGATGTCGAACCAGTGGACGCTGCCGTTGTCGAGGCGGTCGAACCTGGTGTTCAGCCCGGTGCCCAGTTCGACCACGGTGCCCGCCGGGTGCTCGCGCAGGAATTGGGCCACCCAACCGTCGAAGATCGAGGATCGATACACCGATCCGGACAGCGACGATCCGCCGAATCCGCTGAAGTCGTAGTCGATCGCGGCGACGAGTTCGCGCGCCCGCTGGTCACCGAGCACCGGACGACGCGACGCCGCGTCGCACGCTCGCGCGTACAGCGGAATCAGCAGTGTCTCTTGGATGTCGCCCAGGCCGGGAGCGGTCTTACTCATCGCGCCGCCTTCCGTGAACGTTTCGTCGCGCCTACCGGAGGCTACCGCCCAGGGCGTGTCCGAGGAGGTCGAGGAACCCCGCGGCGGCACCGATCGGACCGATGCCGATGGCGGGGATCTCGATTCTGCCGCCGGCGAAGTCGTCGGGCGGGAAGAAGTCCAAATCCAGTCCCAGAGCGTTGAACGCTGAGCCGCCGGTCCCGTGATACAGCGGTCCGCCGGGACCGTCGACCACCTGACCGGGGCTGAACAATCCGCCGAAGGCGACGCTGAGGCCGCTGAGCTTTTCGGCACCGGCGGAGCCGCTTTCGACGAACGGGTTGAAGATCGGCGCCAGCGGGTCGAGGTTGAGGGTGGCGCCGTTGAAGAAGGCGTTGACGACGCCGGCGGGTGTGTCGATCAAGTGGCCGAGGGCGGCGGTCGCGTTGCCGTTGGTGAGGTCGGCGAAGATGCTGCCCGCGCTGTTCCACAACGCCACACCCGGGCTGACGAACGGGCTGACCGCACCGAGCAGCACACCGCTGAACGGGGACGAGGCGAAATTGAGCACGGTCGAGAGCAACAGACCGTCCGGACCCGACGGGATGTAGCCGTCGCCGAGCAGCCCGGTGTACACCTGGACGTGCGCATCGTCGACCGGGACGATTTCCGGGGGTATGACGGTCCCGTTGGTAGCGGTCGTGACGCCGCCGAGGGTGTGGCGGATGACCGCCTCCGCGACGTCCTGGGGTGAGCCGACCAAGAAGACCGATTGGGCCGCGGTCGTCAGGTTGCCGAAGAACGCCGCGGGGTTGGTCGTCAGCTGCCGCAACCCAGTCGCGGCACCGCCGGCGAAGGTGCTCAGGCTCTCCCGGGATGCGTCGACCAGTGTCAAGGCATTTCGAGCAGTGGTGGTGAACGTCTGTCGCCACGGCGCGAGCGGGTCGATGCCGGCGACGGCCGCGGCGTTGGCGGCCTCGGCCGCGGCGTAGCTGCCGGCGCTCGCGCCGAGCAACCTGACGAACTCGCTGTGGAAGGCTTGCGCCGTAACGCTGACGGCCTGGAACTCCCGGCCGAAGCTGCCGAACAAGGAAGAGATCGCCACCGAAATCTCGTCCTCGGCGGCCGCGGCGATCCCGGTGGTCGGACCCGACACGCTCGCGGCGGCATCGGACAGGGCCGACCCGAGACCTGCCAGGTGCTGAGTTGCGCCGTGCAGCAACTCCGTTGTTGCGGTCACAAACGACATGAGGCAGATCTCCTCGGGTACTCAGGACGGCAAGAGCGGGACTGCGAGTCTGCGTGTTCGGGGTGCTCGAGCCGAGTCTGACAACGAAGTAGCGCACCCCGGGTGGGGCCCAACTTCGAACTTGTCGCCAGCGCCACCCAGAAACCCGTCCTGCGCATGATTTGCATGTAGTAATTTGCACCCAGGGTTACCGCTTGTCAACTCTCGCGAGGCGCGTCGCGGGGTGTCGTGTGGTAGGGCTGAACGTGTCCGAAATCGGCCGGCTCGTCTGTCTTCGAGGCTGACCAGAGGAGTGCAACAGTGGCGTTCGCGGCGACGGGACCCCCGCAGTCGGCAACCGCGGTCGACCCCTCCGGACCGATGTCCAGCGCCCCCGGGGTGGCCCGACGCGCGAACGAGGTGATGGCCGACATTGCGGCGCGACGGCCCGATGCGGTCGCGCTTCGGATGGTCGACGCGACCGGACGCGACGTCTGGACATACCGGCGGCTGTGGGACCGTGTCCGGCGGATCCGCGACGGTGCATTCGCCGATCTTCCGGCCGGGTCACGGGTGGTGATGGCCCAAGCCGGTGACGCCGACTACGTGGCCGGGTTTCTGGCCGCAATGGACGCCGGGCTGGTACCGGTGCCGCTGTATCTGCCGACGGTCGACGCGCCCGAACGGTTTCTGCAGCGCGCCCGGCACATTCTGCGTGACTGCGCGCCCTCGGCCGTCTACACCAGCGCCGAACTCGTCGATGTGCTGACCGGCGATCCGCTGCTGGACGGGCTGGCGCTGCGGACTCCGGACTCCGCCGTCGACGCCAAGAGGCGCGCGCCCGACGGACCCGGACGGGTCGCGTTCCTGCAGTACTCGTCCGGGTCCACCGGAGAGCCGAAGGGGATCGTCAACACCCACGAGTCGATGCTGCATCAGCTCGACATCGCGCGGCTGCTGTGGAACCACCCCGAGGACATCCACACGGTCAGCTGGCTACCGCTGTACCACGATCTCGGCATCTTCTGGGGCACGCTGTTGGCGCTGGCCACCGGTGGGACCGCGACGCTGATCCCGCCGGTGGAATTCGTGCGCAACCCCCGCATCTGGTTGCAGACCGTCCACGAGGTACGCGGAAACTGGATCGCCGCACCGGATTTCGGATACCGGCTGTGCCTGGACGCGTTCGACGAAACGACGATCGAGTCCCTCGACTTGTCCTGCCTGCGGTTGGCGATCAGCGGTGCGGAGCCCGTCCGTGCCGCCACGTTGCGTGACTTCGCCGCCAAGTTTCGCCCGGCGGGCCTGCGCGATGACGTGCTGTCGCCCCAGTACGGACTCGCCGAGGCCGGTCTGGCCGTATCCGGGACACACCACCGCCGTCCATGGGTACAAGCCGATTTCGATGCCGAGCAACTGAACCGGGGCCGGGCGGTCGAGGTCACCGCGCCCGCGCCGGACCAGCGCACCCACACCCTGATCAGTTGCGGCAACAGCACATTGGGCTGGGAGGTGCGCATCGTCGACCCCGACCGCCGCGCCGTCCTGCCCGACGGCGCAGTCGGCGAAGTCTGGGTGAGTGGCACCGGACTGCCGGACGGCTACTGGCGCCGGCCGCGACAAACCGCGGAAACGTTCGGCGCCACAACCACCGACGGCCGCGGGCCATACCTGCGCACCGGTGACGCGGGATTCCGCAGCGGCGACGAACTGTACATCTGCGGACGCTACCGGGATCTGATCATCGTCGGTGGCGGTAACTACTTCCCGAACGACCTCGAGTCGACCGCCGAACAGGCGCGTTGCGGCATCGCGAGCGGCGGCGCCTGCGCCGTACAGCCCGAAGGCTCCGAGCACTGGTGGCTGGTGGCGGAACCCGACGTTCCCGCAGCAGATCTCGCAGATTTCAGCCGGGTGCTGCGACGCAGGATTCTCGCGGTGCACCAGACCGCGCCGGAGCGCATCATCTGGGTGCACTCCCGCGTCTTGCCCAGGACGACGTCGGGGAAGATCAGGCGCCGCAAGACGCTGGACATGCTTGACGCCGGCGAATTCGAGATCGTGCAAGAGCTTTCGGTGTCGTCGGAAGCCGAACGTCCGGTGTCCGAATTGGCCGGGTTTGTGGCGGGATTGCTTGGTGTGCAGACCCTTGGCGCCGATGTCGATCTGATCGGGCTGGGGCTGACCTCGATGATGACCGCTCAGGTTGTCGAATGGGCGGCGACCCGGTCCCGGCAGCTGGACTTCGCCGCCCTGTACGCCGAACCGAAGTTGGGCAGCTGGCAACGGATCTACGACACCGCCCCCACCTTGCCCCCGCCGCGATCTGCCGCATCCGACACCCTCGCTACCACGGCGCTGCAACGCGCCTACTGGATCGGCCGCGGCGCGCAGCAGCCCCTCGGCGGGGTCGGCTGCCAGACCTACTTCGAACTCAGCGGCGCGACCATCGACCCGGGCCGGCTCGACACCGCACTGAGCGCACTGGCACGCCGGCATCCGATGCTGCGCAGCAGCTTTCCCGATGCCTCCCGATGCCGCATCGCGCCCGACATCATCCACCCACCACTGCGGGTACACGAACTCACCGATGCCACGCAGCTGGCCGAGATCCGAGACCGATTGCGCAGCCACAAGTTCGACGTCGAGCGCGGAGACACCTGGCGGGTGGAACTGACCCGCCTGCCTGACGGGTGCATCCTGCACTTCGCCGTCGATCTCATCATCGCCGACCTGACCAGCATCGGTATTCTGTTGCGCGATCTGGCGGCCCTGTACCGCGGCGACGAATTACCGCTCGTCCCTTTCGGTTTCGGTGTGCCAACATCGGCGCCGGCGTTGTCGGGTGCCGTCGAGCCGCTCCCGGAGGGGCCGCAGCTGCCCCGGGCCGACGAACGCGCAATCTCCTTCCGCCGCCGGCAACACCTGGTGCCCGCCGACGAGATCGCGGCCCTCGACCGGGCCTGCGTGCGGCACGACGTGACCCGTGCCGCGGCGTTCCTGGCCGCCTATGCAACAGTGCTGGGACACTGGAGCGCCACCGACGACTTCCTGATCAACGTGACGACATTCGGCCGCCCCGCCGACATCCCCGATGTGGTCGGCGATTTCACCAAGACCCACCTCTATCGCACGGGACCGGATCGGCCGACCGCATTCGCCGCCGCCGCGCGAGGCGCCCAGCACGGCCTGCGCGCGGCACTGCGCGCAGCCGAATCCACCGCACTGCTGGAGGCTCAACTGCGGGCGGGAACCGGCCACAGCGGCCTGGCACCCGTCGTGTTCACCTATGCCGCCGACACCACCGTGCTGCGCCAAAGCGACATGGCGACATTGGGATCCGTGGGCGAAGTGACCTCGATGACTCCACAGGTGATCATCGACAACCAGATCGGCGCGCTGGGCGGGGACCTGATCGTGTCGTGGGACTACCGCGCGGGCTGCTTCCCACCCCATGTCGTCGACGACATGTTCGACGCTTACGTCGGCCTGCTCCGAAGTCTCGGCACCCGCGACTGGTCCGCGCGGGTCACCATCGATCTGCCGCAACGGTCCCGACTGGTCCGCCGACGACGCAACGCCACCGCCGCGCCGCGGCCACCGGGCCTGCTCCACGACGCCTTCCGGCAACAGGCCGAGCGGGATCCGGACCGGGTCGCATTGCGCTGGGCCGCAGAAGAATTCGACACAGACGACGATCCGATCGCCCGCTCGTCCACCTGTATGTCCTACGGTGCGCTCGACGAACAGGCGCGACGGGTCGCCGGGGCGCTGGCCGTCCGGCACGCGCCCGGGGACGTCATCGGCATTCAATTACCCAAGGGCCCCGCCCAGGTGGTCGCCGTGCTCGGAGTGTTGATGGCCGGCTGCAGCTACCTACCGGTCGGTGTGGAGCAGCCCGCCGAAAGGTTCTCCCGGATCCGTTCGCTGTCGGGTATGTCGGGGCTGATTCGGTCCGAGGACATCGAGTCGATGCTCCGCTCCGCTCCGGTGCAGCCGGTTACCGTGCACCCGGACGACACGGCCTACGTCATCTACACATCGGGCTCCACCGGTGCACCCAAAGGCGTGCTGATCTCGCATGCGTCGGCGCTGAACACCGTCGTCGACGTCAACCGCCGCAACAGGATCGGGGACACCGACACACTGCTTGCGGTGTCGGCGCTGGACTTCGACCTCAGTGTCTACGACATCTTCGGCCCGCTCAGCTGTGGCGGCGCCGTCGTGGTCATCTCGGAGAAGTCCCGCCGCGACGCGTTCCGCTGGAACGCGATGCTGACGGAATTCGGCGTCACCGTGTGGAATTCCGTGCCCGCCCTACTCGACATGCTGCTGATCGCGGCGGGGGACCGCGCCGCGGCGATGCCCGGTTTGCGGACGGTGTTGTTGTCCGGCGACTGGATCCCGCTGGACATGCCGGACCGGTTGCGCCGGGCGGCGCCGGATACCCGCCTGGTCGCGATGGGCGGTGCGACCGAGGCCTCGATCTGGTCGAACGAATTCGTCGTGTCCGACGTCGACCCCGACTGGGTTTCCGTACCTTACGGATATCCGTTGTCCAATCAGAGATTCCGGGTGGTCGACGAATCGGGTGGCGACAGACCCGACTACGTCGCAGGAGAATTGTGGATCGGCGGGGCGGGTCTCGCGCGCGGCTATCACCATGCGCCCGAAATGACCGCCGAGCGGTTCGTGGCCGACGAGGCGGGACAGCGCTGGTACCGCACCGGTGATCTCGGCTGCTATTGGCACGACGGCACATTGCAATTCCTGGGCCGCATCGACGCACAGGTCAAGATCAACGGCCACCGCGTGGAATGCGGCGAGATCGAGCACGTGCTGCGCGGATACCCGCAGATCGAGGCGGCCGCGGTGGTGCCGATTCACACCAACACCGCGCTGGGCGCCGTGCTGGTCTGCAGCGCCGAATTCACCGATGCGGAAGTGGCGGCGCTGCGCCGGTACCTCGCGTCCCAGCTGCCGCAGTACATGATCCCCAAGTCCTTCGTCTGCCGGGCCGCACTTCCCCTCAGCGACAACGGCAAGGTCGACCGTCGTTGCGCCGCACTGGAAGTCGAGACCTTCGCAGCGGTGTCGACCGACCCGACGGGCAGCGGGTTGAGCGCGGTCGAACAGCAGGTGGCCGACGTGTGGTCCGAGGTGCTCGGCACCCCGATCACCCGGCGTGATGACAACTTCTTCGCCCGCGGCGGCGACAGCCTGCGCGCCACCCAAGTCGCCGCGCAGCTGCGCCGACGAGGGGTGCTCGGCGCAGACGTGGCCCAGCTGCTCGGCCGGCAGACCCTCGGTGAGTTCAGCTCGATCTGTGTTCTCGGTCAACGGCCGATCCGAGACCACGTGGCGGCGAGCCGAAGCGAATTCCCGCTGACCCGACTGCAGCAGGCGTATGTGCTGGGCAGCGCCGGGCTGCGGGGGAGTACCCGCGCACCAACCTCTTTCGCCGTCGTTCTGGAGACCGACCGCGTCGAGCTGGATCGCTTCGCCGCCGCCGTCAGCCGCTGCATCGACGAATTCGCGGTGCTGCGCTGCGCATTGGAGTCCGACACCAGCCAACGCGTACACGCCGACGTCGGACCGGCGGCCCTGGTCACGGTCGCCGGGTCCGACCCGGACGCGTTGCTGCGCCACATGGCGGACGAGTCGTCCGATCCCCGGGCGGTCCCGGCGATCCGGTCTTACGCGCTGTCCGGCTCGTCGCGCCATGTCGGTCTGCTGGTCAACTACCTGAGCCTGGACGCCCGCAGCCTGGCCACCGTGATCGCGACGATCGTCGCCGACTATCAACAGGATCAGCGGCCGCGACCGGTCGATCCGTCCGTCGACGTCTTCGCGCGCTTCGTCACCGAAACCATGCCTGTGGCCGAGGAATTCAGTGCGCCGCCGGTGCTGCCGCTTACCGGCCGTGACGCCGCCACGGCGACCCGTTTCGAACGTCGCAGCTTCAACCTGCGCCCGCGGGAGTTCGCCGAGCTGCGTGATCAGGCAGCGCAACAGGGCGTGACCCCCACCGCGCTGATCTTCGAAGCGTTCACCGACGCGCTGCATTCGATCGGCGCGGGCGAGCAGTTCGCCGTTGTCGTCCCGGTCTCACACCGACCCGACTATGCGCCGACCGATCGCGAGGTGCTCGGCAACTTCACCCGATTGGCGCTGTGCGACACCGATTATCGCGTCGTTCAGCCGGGCTCGCCGGAAGCGGTAAGCGCCGCGCAGCAACAGCTGTGGCGTGCGGTCGGCAACAGCACGGATGCCACCGGCCAGCTGGCCGCGCTGCGCTCGGCCGATTCGACCGGTTATCCGGTCGTGTTCACCAGCACGCTGGGCCTCATCCCGGCTGGGCGGGCAGAGCTGGTGAGTGTCCGCTCGTTGACCCAGACACCCGGGATCTGGTTGGACTGTCAGGTCGAGGACGACCAGGGTGGTGCCCGGATCAGCTGGGACATCGCGGCCGGTATGGTGGCCGATCAACCGCTGGCGGCGGCGTTTGCACATTTCGAGCGCGCGGTGCGCCGGCATGCCGGTCAGGTCGAAGAGGCCGTCGCCGAATCCTGCTGGGCCGCTGCGGTGATTGCCGAAGCAGCGGGTCTGTGTGACTCCGAGCGGATCCGCCCGGAGTATGCGCAGTTGGTGCGACGCTGGCGGGAATACGCGCCGAACCCGGCGCACGACGTGCGGCGGGCGTCGCGGCGACTGGCCGATATCGTCACCGGAGCGGCGTCACCGCAGACGCTGATCGGCGACCCGCAACTCGCCCCCGAGGTGATGCTGCTGGCCGACGAGCGGCTGCAACGGGCCCTCGACGAGCTGACCGAACGCATCTTCGGGCATGCCCGCCGACTCGGCCGCCGGCTACGCCTCCTGGAAATCGGCTCTCGGACCGGGCTGATCACCCGACGAATCACAGCGTCGGTCGGTGCGGTCGCCGACGAATACTTCTGCTACGAACCGAATCCGGTGCTGGCCGAGATCGCTGCCGGCCGAGAACTGCAGACCGTGCCCGTCACGTCACCGAGCAGCGCGCCCGCCGTGGACGTCGTGCTCTGCTGCGGCTCGTTGCACCAACTGCCCGAACCCGCGACGATCCTCGATGCGCTCACGGTGACCGAGGGCGGCTGGCTGTGGGTGGCCGAGGTCTGCGAAGTCACCCCCGCGACGCTGGCCGGCGCCGCCGTGCTCAACCCGACGCTGCTCACGCGGGGCTCGTTGCACGCCCCGGACCAGTGGTGGCGGTTCATCGCCCAAAGCCGTTGGCGGCCAACGCAAATGGTGCAGGACGGCCCGGGGCTGACGCTCGTCGCCGACCAGCAGCCGCGGCTGCCTCGACCGCAAGCCGCGGACCTTGCCCACCGGGTACAGCCAAGGGCCGTCACGAAGACCGTCACTGGCGCTGACGAAGCCGTGCTGGCCCAGATAGCCGGGGTCTGGCAGCGGCACTTGCACATTGCCGCGGTGCCCGCCGCCACCGACGACTTCTTCCTGCTCGGCGGCGACAGCCTGGTGGCGACCCGGGTCTATGCCGAGCTACGCGCCGCCGGGTTCACAAGGCTGGCCCTCGTCGACCTGTTCAACTACCCGGTACTCGGTGAACTCGCCGCGCACGCCGGCGTACCCGCAGCGCCGCAACCGGTGCGGCAGACACCCCGGCCCCAGGCCGACCAGGGTGCCGAGTTTCCGCTGACCGCCGTGCAGCGGGCATATCTGGCCGGACGGCAGGGCGGGTTCATGCTCAGCGGGGTAGCGGCGCACTGTTACTTCGAGTTCGAGACAACCGGGTTCGACCGGCCGAGATTCGACGTCGCCGCACGTCGACTCGTCGCGCACCACCCCGGACTGCGCACCACGGTGGCAACCGCGACGACGGCGATCGTGCACGCGGCGCCGATCGAACCCGTCGTGCACGACTACGACGACGTGCGGGCACGAATGCGTGACCAGGTGATCGACATAATGACGCGACCCGGGATCGACTTCGGCGTGCAGGTGGGCAACGGCGGGCGCAGCATCGTGGGTATCAGCATGGACAACGTCATGCTCGACGGGACCAGCATGATGATCGCGCTTGCGCAGCTGGATTATCTCTACCGCGGCGGCACCAGCGACCAATTGCCGGCGTTGAAGACGACTTTCGCCGACTACCTGCGCACCCATCCCGAGTTGTCGCCCGACGCGGACGAAACCGCGTTGCCGCAGCTGGCCGCAAGCCGTGACTACTGGCGGGCGCGGTTGCCGACGCTGCCGCCCGCGCCCCCCTTGGCGCCCATGTCGGTGCTCTTCGACGTCGGCACACCGGTGTTCGAACGAGTGGAAGCCGTTGTGGCCGCGCCGGACTGGCAGCGCATCGGTGCGGCTTGCCGGAGTGAACAGGTCACCCCGGCCTCGTTCCTGCTGGCCAATTACGCCCGAGTGCTCGCGCAGTGGACGGCCACCACCCACTTCTGCGTCAACGTCACCTTGTTCGACCGCGACCCGGGTGTTCCCGGGATCGAGGACGTCATCGGTGACTTCACCTCGCTACTGCTGGTGGAATGCAATGTCGATGCGACCCTGTCGATCTGGGAGCAAGCCCGTCGGCTGCAGCGGCAACTGATCACCGATCTGTCGCACCGGGTTGCGGACGGGATATGGCTGCAGCGCGAACTGCTGCGCCACCACGGCCGGCCGTCGGACGCGGTCTTCCCGGTCGTGTTCACCAGTGGACTGGGCCTGCTCGATACGGTCGCCGCATCGGGATTCGATTTCGGCGCAATGACATTCGGCCTCTCTCAGACACCGCAGACGGTGCTCGACTTCCAGATGTGGGAGAAGGCCGGATCGCTGGCACTGTCGTGGGACTTCGTCACGCAGGCGATCCCCGCGGAGGTGGCGCGGCGCAACCTCGAGGCGATGGTCAGCGCCATGGTGGCCGCCGGCGCCTACGGCGTGTCGGCGCCGAACGACCCGGGCGACGAGTTCGACGAACGCGTGTTGACGATTTGCGCTGCGGCGCTGGGCAGGCCGCGGGTCGATTCGCGCGACAACTTCTTTCAGCTCGGCGGTGACTCGGTTGCCGCCACGCGAGTGGTCGAGCAGTTGAGCCGGGAGGTGTCCGGCACGGCGACGCTACGGCTGCTGTTCGAGCATCCGGTGATCGGGGACTTCGCCCGCAGTCTCAGGACGGCTCTGGCGGCGAGCGCAGCCGAGGCGGACTTCGAAGAGGGCGTGCTGTGAGCGTTGCCGAGCTGATCGACCGGGTGCGCCGCGTCGGCGTACAGCTCTGGGTCGACGGCGAGAACCTGCGTTTCCGGGCGCCCCAGGGGGTCCTCGGCGCGGATCTGAAGGCGCAACTGTCCGCGGCCAAAGCCGACGTCATCGCGGCGCTGACGAGCGAGACGGAAGTGGTTCGGGCGCCGCAGGACAGGTTCGAGCCGTTCCCGCTGACCGACGTGCAGGCGGCCTATGCGGTCGGCCGCACGTCGGCGTTCCGGTGGGGTGGTGTCGGCTGTCACGGCTATGCGGAGTTCACCGTGGACCGCAGTGTCGCGACACCGAGCGCCGAGTCCTATCGGACCGCGTGGCGCAAGGTCGTCGAGGCCCACGACATGTTGCGCTGCGTCGTGCACCCCGACGGCTACCAGGTCATCCAGCCGGACCTGGCCGACGGCATCGCCATCCGTGAGAGCACCGACAGTCGGCACATCGCCGGCGAACGCGCCCGTGTCGCCGACGAACTCGCGCAGCGCACCTACCCGCTGGGTATGGGCCCGATGTATGACGTCGTGGTCACGATCGGCCCGGAAGACACCGTGCTGCACGTGTCGGTGGACCTGTTGATCGCCGACTTCGTCAGCATCTTCCTCTTGATGACCGACTTCGGGCACTGTCTGCTGGACCCGGAATACACTCCCCCCGCAGCAGGTTTCAGCTTCCGCGACTACCTGCTCAATGTGATCCGTTACCGTGAGTCGGCCGCCGGATCGCACCGGCGGCAACGAGACCTGGACTACTGGCGGGCCCGGCTCGACCAGCTGCCGCCGCCGATTACGTTGCCGCTGTTGCCGTCCGCGCCCGAGGCCGAAGTAGCGCCGAGCTTTTCGCGACGGTCGATGCGGTTGCCGGCAGACGAATTCGCTGCCTTCACCCGGCACGCGACCGCACACGGCGGCACCGCCAGCGTCGCGATCGCCGCCGCGTTCAGCTCGGTGCTGGGCCGCTACGGTGACCGCGACCACTTCTCGCTGACCCTGACGACCATGACTCGTCAGCTCTTCACCCCCGAGGTCGGCCGACTGGTCGGGGATTTCACCGGCACCAGCATGCTGGAAGTCGACGTCGGCGGGCAGCGCACGTTCGCCGAATTGCTGCGCGTGATCGGCGGCCGGTTGTTCGACGATATGGATCATGCCGGTGTCAGCGGGGTGGACGTCGCGCGCATGCTGGCGCACGGTGACGAAACCCGCGGCGAACTCTCGCCCGTCGTGCTCACCTCCACGCTGGGTGCCGGCGTGAGCGCCGAATCGTCGTTCCTGCGTCCCATACCGGGCCGGGGACTGAGCCAGACCCCCCAAGTGCTGTTGGATTGCCAGGTTTTCGCGCTCGACGGTGCCTGCGAGATCAACTGGGACACCCGCGACGACGGGATCGCCCCCGAGGTGCTCGACCGCGCGTTCGCCGACCTTCGCACCGTGCTGGAAACCCTGAGCACCGACCCGCCGGCCTGGGACCGGCCGGTGCTGCCCGCAACCGCGCCGGCGCCCACCTCAGTGCGGGCTGCGCCGAACGCCCTGCTGCACTCGGGGTTTCTGCAGCACGCGGCCCGGACTCCGCAGGCGGTGGCGATCAGGCACGGGGATCAGTCCACCACCTACGCACAATTGCTATCCGCCGCTTCGTCGGTCGCCGCCGAATTGTCGGCGGCCGGTGTGGACTCCGGTGATCATGTCGCAATCCGCTTGCCGGAAGGGCGAACTCAGGTGGCGGCGATCCTGGGCACCATGCTGGCCGGCGCCGCCTACGTCCCGCTGGACGTGACGTGGCCGGAGCACCGGATCGCGCAGCTCAGCGAACAGTGTTCACCCGCTGTGGTGTGCGAACCCGGCGGACCGATCGAGCGGTTGCTGGCCGACCCGGCAACCTGGCTGGCCCGGACGGCGCCCCCACCGGATCGGGCGCAACCGGACGACACTGCCTACGTCATCTTCACGTCGGGATCGACCGGAATCCCCAAGGGCGTCATGGTGAGTCACCGCGCCGCACTCAACACCGTGGCCGACGTCAACGATCGGCTGGGCATCTGCGCGACCGATGCGGTGCTCGCGGTGTCGCAGCACACCTTCGACCTGTCCGTCTACAACATCTTCGGGATACTGGGCGCCGGGGGCACCCTGGTGTTCGCGGCCGGCGGTAACGATCCGCAAGCCTGGCTCGACGCGATCTCGGCACACGGTGTCACCGTGTGGAATTCGGTTCCCGCGCAGATGCAACTGCTAGTGGACCACGTCGACCGGCGGACGACGTTGCCGTCGCTGCGCCACGTCATGCTGTCGGGGGACTGGATCCCGGTGTCCCAGCCCAAACAGATCGCCGCGTTGGCGCCGCGGGCGGCGATGCTCAGCCTCGGCGGGGCGACCGAGGCGGCGATCTGGTCGATCTGCCACCCGATGCAGGCACGACGGTACGCGCGCAGCGTCCCGTACGGTACCGCCCTGCGCAACCAGAGTGTGCATGTGCTGACCCACCGCGGCGAGCCGGCCGCACTCTGGCAGGTCGGTGAGATACACATTGGCGGAACGGGTCTCGCGCAGGGCTACCTCGGCGATCCGGCCCGCACCGCGGCAGCGTTCGTCACACACCCGGTCAGCGGCGAGCGACTGTACCGGACCGGCGACTACGGCAGGCTCATCGACGACGGCGTGATCGAACTGCTCGGCCGACGCGACAATCAAGTCAAGATTCGCGGCCACCGCATCGAACTGGCGGAGGTGGACTCGGCGCTGTGCAACCTGCCGGGAGTGCGGACCGCGATGAGCGCGGCGCTCGGTCAGGCACCGCAGGATCGGATCCTCGCGGCCGCAGTGGTCCCCGACGCCGCAACCGACGACGAGTTGTCCGAACGCCGTTGCCGCGCAGCGGCGATCCGGCGCGACATGGAAAAGGCGCACCACCACCAGGTCGCCGACCTGGACACCGGGGCGATCCTGCGGTTCGCTGCGTCGGCCCGAGCGGCCGCACTGGACAGCATGTGCGCGGTGCTGGCCACCGCAATGAGCCCGCGCGAACGGGTCACCGTCGACGAACTGGCGCGC
Source organism: Mycobacterium sp. NGS67 (assembly GCF_059812185.1). Taxonomy (NCBI): domain Bacteria; kingdom Bacillati; phylum Actinomycetota; class Actinomycetes; order Mycobacteriales; family Mycobacteriaceae; genus Mycobacterium; species Mycobacterium sp. NGS67. The sequence goes on along the minus strand of NZ_JCALCF010000010.1, from coordinate 79,109 downwards.
CGGCTCTCGGTGCCCGACCGGCTGCAGCGGCTGTTCCATCGCTGGCTGGACGCGCTCGCCGACGAGAGACGCGTGACGCGACACCCGGGATGCATCCTGGAACTCGAAGATTTCCAAGAACTTTCGGACTGTGCTGTGGCCTGGCAGCGGGCACGCGAGTTGGGTGCGGCGGTGGACTACGGCGACGACCTGCTGGCATATGTGGGCGAATGCGTCGAGAACCTTCCCGGGTTGCTCGCGGGCACCGTCGATCCGCTCGGGTTGCTGTTCCGCGAGGGGACGGTTGACACCGCGACGGCCGCCTACCGCGACAACCTGCTCAGCCGGTACACCAACAGCCTGGTGGTGTCCGGCGTCGCAAGCCGCGCGAGCCGTGCAACGCCGGAGCGACCGTTGCGGGTACTGGAAGTCGGGGCCGGTGTCGGCGGCACCAGCGCGGGACTGGTGACCGCGCTCGCGCCCTACCCCGTGCGCTACACCTTCACCGACGTGTCGAACTTCTTCCTCGTCCGCGCCGGTCAGCAGTTCGCCGAGCACGACTTCATCGACTACCGGATGTTCGACGTCAACCGTTCGGCCGCAGAGCAAGGCTTTCCGCTCGGTTCGTTCGACGTCATCGTCGCTGCCAACGTGCTGCACAACGCGACAAACATCGACGACACTCTCGCCCGGCTCGACCTGCTACTGGCACCCGGGGGAGCGCTGGTCTTCATCGACGCCACGGCTGCCAACCACCCGCTGATGATCTCGATGGAATTCAAGGAGGGCCTGCACGGCTTCACCGACGCGCGAGCCGGGACCAACGCCGCATTTCTGTCATATACGCAGTGGCGCAACGCTCTCGACCGGTCGCCGTTCGGCGAAGTGCAGACCTTCCCGCCCCCGGAACACCCGCTCGGCTGGCTGGGTCAACACGTCTTCTGGTGCGAAACCGCCTCCACCGCGCACGCGCTGCGGGCGGTAGACGTGACCGAGCGGGCAAGGCAGGTGCTGCCGAGTTACCTGGTGCCGCAACAGATCATCTGCCTACCCGCATTGCCCCTCACGGCCAACGGGAAGATCGACCGGACGGCAGTGACGGCAGAACTCGAGACCCTTCGATCCGCGGGTCGCGCCGGTGGGCTGGCGACTGCGGGACGACCAGAAGACCTGGACGGCATGCAATCTCGCATCGCGGAGATCTGGGGATCGGTGCTTGGACTGGAACGTCAAGCTCTGACGCCGGCCTCGGACTTCTTCCTGTTGGGCGGTGACTCACTGCTGATGGCGCAGGCGATCGCGCGGATCCGTCGCGAGGTCCCCGAAGCTTCCGGGTTGGCCTGGGACGATCTGCTGCGGGCGATGGTCTCCGACTCCACCCTCGCCGCGGCCGCCGACGCGGTGCGCGCACCGCGGTTGGCGCCGAGCCCGTCGGAGCAGCCGTCGCCCGTCTCGCCCCTGGTGTACCTCGGTGCGGGCCAAGGACTCATCCGCGGTACCGAGCTGGTGGTGTGCGTGCACGACGGCAGCGGGGGACTGGCCCCCTACCAGGATCTGATTCCACACCTGAGCGCGGCCGGGATCACCGATCTGTATGGGCTGCAACGGGTTCCGGGGGACGGTTACTGCAGGATCGAACCTGCGGAGTTGTTCACCACGTTGGCCGCGCGATACTGCGCGCCGATCGTCGCGTTGGCACCCCGCAAGGTTCATCTGCTCGGCTACTGCATGGGGGGGCTGCTGGCCGCCGAGATCGCCAAGTGCCTGGAGGAGTCGGGCATCGACGTCGGCACCGTGACCGTGGTCAGCTCCTACCGCGTCCCGATGGACGTCGAGGACGATGACGTCCTCGATTACTGTTTTGCGCAAATCCTCGGCGTGGCGCCGGAAGTCCTCGGTCTGCAAGTCGACGACGATGCGGTCCGCGGCGCATTCGCCCGCGCCCGTGCCCGCTACGTCGACGTGATACCAGCCGGCGCCCTGCGCAGCGTCGCCGAACCCGTGCTCGCGGAATGCCTGCAGCGCAGCGCGCAAGCCGGTGACCCGAGGCTCGAGCTGCTGGCCGAATCCGGCGTGCTGGGTGAGTCCTGGGACGTCGAGTCTCTGCGCGAACTGCGCTCGAGCTTCGTGCACAGCCTGCGGGCCGTCGTGCACGGAGCGGCCGAGCCGTTCCTCGGCGACATCCATTTCCTGCGGCAGCGCGGCGACATCCACTTCCTGCCGACACTGCAGGAAGACATGACCGCGTTCTGGACGGACTACTGCCTGGGCGAGTTGACCATCAGCGACATCGACGGTAACCACTTCGATTGTCTGACTGGCGACAACGCGCGGTCCGTCGCCGCGATGTTGGTGGACTCGTCGATGCCCGGCCCGTGAAACGGGTCCTGCTGTTCGGCAGTACCGGCGCGGTCGGCCGCAGTTGCCTGAAGGTCCTCAAGCGGGACAGCGACACCTCGGTGCTGCTCGCCGGTAGAGACGAGGGACGGCTGCGCGAGGCGGGATCCGATGTCGACGCGGCCGTGGTCGACCTCACTGACCTGTCGGCGGTGGCGGACGTCGTCGCGGGGTGCGATGTCGTGATCAACTGCGCCGGGCCGTCACGACAACTCAGCGCTCAGGTGGCCGCTGTCGCCGTCGCAGCCGGGGTGCCTTATGTCGACCCGGGTGGTGACTCAGCGCTGATCGACCGGCTCACGACGGCAACGGTTCCCATCCTCCTGCAGACCGGTGTGCAGCCCGGGTTATCCGGATTGTTGTTGCGGTTGCTCGACGGACGACAACCGGTCACCGTCTGGTGCGGCGGACTGCAACCGCTGACCGAGGCGTCGGTGCTCGAATATCTGGCCAGCCTGCACGACACGGACAGCCACCCCGGCGCCGCACTCTGCGGCGGGGCGGTCCGCCGGATCGGCCGTAGCGAGTGCGAGCCCGCCCCAGCGCGGTTCTTTCCGGGTTCGGCCAGCGTCCACCCGCATCTGGATGCCGAAACACTAGCCGTGGCAGCGCATCTCGACATCGGCAATCTGTGTTGGCTGAACGTGTTCGACGGGGTGCACACCACGCGTGCGATGCAGTTGCTGGCCCTGGACGACCAACGATCATGCGGCCCGGCGGAGGTGCTGTCGGCGGCCAGATTGGATCTGTTCGGGCGCCGACCGTATTTCGCGATCGTCGCGACCGCAGGCCCCACCACCGTCGCCTTCAGCTGTCCGGACAGCTACCGCGTGACGGGTGCGCTGACGGCCTTCGCGGCCCTGCGGGTCGCAGACATGCCGGCGGGTGCACGCGCGTTCTGGCGTATCGAGGAGCCCTGGCAGGCACTGAATTTCATGATGGACACCGTGCCGCAGGCGGAATTGACCTCGGCCGGGGCACCGCCGCTGATTGAGGAGGGTTGCCTGTGACGCAGCGGCCGCGGGCACTCGTCGTCGGAGCGACCTTCGGTGCGGTCTACGCCGAAGCCTTGACGGCGCCGAGTTCACCGGTCGAGCTGATCGGCTTGGTGTCCAACGGCTCTGGGGGCTCCGCACGAGTGGCGGACGGCCTGGGACTGCGTCTGTATACGGATCTGGACAGTCTGCCGCCGGTCGACGTCGCGTTCGTGGTGGTGCGCGCCGGTGTGGTGGGCGGCGACGGCACCCGGATCAGTGCGCAATTGCTCACCCGAGGCATCCACGTGATGCAGGAACAACCGGTGCACGCCGACGAGATGCTGTCGCTGCTGCGGGTCGCCAAAGCGCACTCGACGACCTACGCCGTCAACGACTTCTACAGCCGCATCGCGCCGATGCGCCAATTCGTCGCCGCGGCACAGCGTCTCGACGGGCTGTCGCCCATCCGCTACGTGCATGCCCGATCGTCGGTTCACGTCGCCTATCCGCTGTTCACCATCCTGAGCGCCTTCCTCGGCCCGCTCACTCCGGCACGGATCGCGGTGCCGCAACGCACGGAAGGCCCGCCCAGCGCCTTCGTCGCGGGCCGCGTCGTCCTCGGCGACGTCACAGTGGACGTGCTGATCCAGAACGAACTGTGCGCCGATGACCCCGACAACTACGCGCGGCTGATGCACACCATCACCGCCGGATCCGATGCCGGCGAACTGGTCCTGGCCCATACCCATGGATCCACCCACTGGCATCGACGCCCGCATGCCGACGCGGGCGCGGCCGAGGTGCCGATCGCCCAACTCGTCGGCACCGCATACCAGCCCACCGCCGCGTGGGTGCGAAACGAGTTGTGGCCGGACGCAATCCGGCTGGCGGCCACTGACTTCATCGAGTCGATCCGGCGTTCTCGCGGCCTGATCTCGCAGCGCTTCATTCGCGCGGCCCGGTTGTGGTCGGACTTCACCTCCGCCATCGGACCGGCGGCCGCACTGGATCCGACGCCACCGCGAGAGATCACGGCGTCGGAGTTGACGGCCCCGTGACAGTGCCGTTGACGCTCACAGCGCGCGTTCGCGCCCGATCCGCGCCAGATCGATTCCGTAAACCCGTCGCGCCACCGGCAGTTGGGCCAACGCCGCGGCCACGAGAATGACGCCCGCCACCACCACCGGCGTGGTCGCGCGCATCTCGAGTCGTAGGTGGTAACCCAGACTGTGATAGGTGGACAGCAGGCCGTCGGCGAGCAGCGCGCCGCCGACCACGCCGAACGGGACCGCGAGCAAAGCGAGGCTGAAATTCTCCACGGCGATCAGCCGGGACAACATGCCGGCACCCATCCCTTGGGCATGCAACGCTCCGAGCTCGCCGAGTCGCTCGGATATGTTGGCGGACATGGCGTTGTACAACAGCGCGGCCGCCATGACGGCCGCGAAGACGAGCATGATGCTGACCAGGGTGTCGTAGAGACTGAAGGCTTTCCGCATGGTCGATGCCAGCGATGTCGTCGAACGGTACGCGACGACTCCGGGTACCGCGGCCATCCGGTCCCCGAATGAGCGCTGGTCGGCACCGGGCTGGAGTTTGACCAGCACGCCGTTGACCGGAAGCCGATCGGCTTGTGCTCGTAGCCGATTCAGCGAGATGTAGACGACGGGTGAGAACGGCTCGTCGACGAAGCCCGCTACCCGCTCGGTGAATCGCAGCCCGTACTGCGGGACCGCGATGTCGATGCGGTCGCCGAGCGAGGTGGACAACAGGTCGCGCAACCCGACCCCCAGCAGAACCCCGTCTTGCGGCAGCCGGTCGGCGCCGGATTCCGCCGGGAACGTGTGCATCTGGGGCTGCGGCGCCAGCCCGATCAGCTGGGTTTCATAACGGTGTGCGCCGGCGGTGACCGTGACACCGTGCGCGCTGTAAGGCTCCGCGGCGGTCACCTCGGGGTCCGTGCGCAACCCGTCTACCACCGCATCGGCCGGCCCGGACAGCACGACTTCCCCGTCCTGCTTGGCGATTTGACCGAACTGCCGATTGACCATGCCGGGCAGGGTGTCGCGCATGCCGGCGAACACCATCACCAAGACGACCGCGACGGCAACACCCGTTACGGTGAGCACCGTCCGCCGACGGTTCCGACCGATGGCCCGCAACATCATTCGCCACCGCGCCGGTATCCGTCCCAGTAAAAGGCCTGAGCCGATCCTGATCCTCGGGCCACGCTGCAGCGGTGGGGCCACCCGCATGGCTTCGGCGGGTGACATCCGCGCGGCCGCACGGGCCGGTGCCGACGCGGCCAGCAACGCGACGGCGCACGCGGCGACGGCAGCGACCAGGTAGGTCACTGGATGAATCGCGGTGAGACGCATCGGCAGCGCGATGGCGGTCGTGTACTTCGACGTAATCCACTGTGCCAACAGGTAACCGCCGAGCAGCCCGGGTGGCACGCCGATCGCCGCACATGCCACCCCGTAGGCAAGATAGTGCCGGCGCACGGCGCCCGCGGACAGGCCGTTGGCGATCAGGGTTCCGATGACGGCCCGCTGTGCGGCGACGATACGGAAGAGCAGCACATAGGTGCCCAGCGCGACAGCCGCGAGGAACAGCCACGGCAGAATCCCGGCGAGGCTGCCGAACTGCATGACGTCGTCGCGCAAGGTGTGAAAGGACGGCTGATCCTCGCGTGCGACGAACTGCAGCCCGGCGTCTCCGGCAAGCCGGCGCACCGACTCGGTCAGGGCTGCGGCAGTCGAGCGGTCACGTGCGTAGACGGCCAACTGATCGGTGGCATTCGGCAGCACGCGCTGCAACTCCTCGTCGGGCAGAAACACCACACCGAAATCCTCCGGAGTGGTGAGCACTTCCTGGGCCGAGCGTGCCGGCCACAGATATTCGGTCGACAACCCGGTGCCCGAGACGGTAAAGCGCTGCCAGCCTTGACTTCCCAGCAGCTCGACGGTTCCGCCCGGATCGAGGTGATAGTGGTCGGCCAGATGCTGTTCGACCAGCACATGCCCGTCGCGAGGCAGTGCACCCGCCCGCACGTCGAGCAGCGACACGCTCGGCTGCTTCGCCTCGGGTACCCCGACGGCGCGGCCGTAGAGCGCGTGCCGGTCCACCCGGATCCCGACGTCGGCTTGATGGCGCGCCTCGACCAGCGGGCCGCCCGGCAGTGCGGCGACGGCGTCGCGCAGGTGAAAGGCCCCCGATCCGGACAAGACCGCGTCCGGCAGCCGTTGACTGGAATAGGACCGGTCGAAGGATTGATCGAGATTGCGGTAACTGTCGGTGGCGGCGACGAATACGGCCACACCGATTGCCATCACGACCGCGATAGCGGCGAATCGCCATCGTTCCCGCCACACGTCCCGGCGCAGTTTGCGGCGCAGTGCGCGACTCACCAGTCCAAGTCCGTTGCGTCCACCGGGTTTTCGACGATCTGTGTCTTGCTGATCGCGCCCGCGTGTAACCACAGCACCCGGTCGGCCATGCGCGCGATCTCGGAGTTGTGGGTCACCACGATGACTGTCTGCCCACCGTCACGGGCCAGGTCACCCAGCGCGGCCAGGACGTGTCGTCCGGTGACCAGATCCAGGCTTCCGGTGGGTTCGTCGCACAACAGCAGCGGGGGTTGTTTGACGATGGCCCGGGCGATGGCCACCCGCTGTTGCTGACCGCCGGAGAGCTGAGCGGGAAAGCGATCTGCAACGTCTCCGACACCCACCCGTTCCAGCGCGGCGCGACTGCGCGAGGGGGCGTCGGGCCCGGTCAGTTCGGCGAGTAATTCGACGTTCTCCCGCGCGGTCAAGGTGGGTACCAGGTTGAAGAACTGGAAGACGAACCCGACCTGCTCGCGGCGGTACCGGGTGCGCGACTTGCGGTTCAGGCTTGTGACATCGGCGCCACCGACCTCGACCTGACCCTGCGTCGGCTGGTCGATTCCGCCAATGATGTTGAGCAGGGTCGTCTTTCCCGATCCGGACGGCCCGAGCAGCACCACGAATTCACCGGCCCGGATTTCCAGGTTCACCCCGTGCAGGGCGACGACCCGGGTGGGCTCGGCGCCGTAGGTCTTGCCGACATCGGTCAGCCGCAACGCGAACGGTCTGGCAGAACTGCGCGCCGCGGGTGCGTCGCCGACGTCTGACCCAGCGCTCATCTGCTCACTATGGCATCCGGCCGCGCTAGCGTCGGCGTCCGTACCGATCGGCGAGCTTCTGCTCGACGGTCATCGACTGGTCCGGTGGCGCGGGACCGCCGGTGGGTGCGTCGTGGGGCTGAGCCGGACGGACCTGTCTCTCCCGGCGCCGAGCGCGGACCTCGGCATAGACGAAATATGCCAGCGCGGACGGGGCCACGACGCCGAACAGGATCCACTGGATGCCGTAGGACAGAAACGGGCCGGCATCCAGGTGCGGTACCCCGATCACGCCGAGCCCGCCGGGCTGGCCCTCCACCAACTGCAGATACGACCCGGCCAACGGCACCCCAGTCAACGCCGACACCTGGCCGGTGCTGATCGAATACACCTGCTGGTAGCCGTCTCTGGTGAACGGCTCCTTGCCCGGCAGGGTCGCCTCCGAATCGCGCAGGCGCGCGGTGATGGTCACCGTGTGATCGGGTGGCCGCGGAATCGGCGGCACGTGCGAGCCGCTCTCGGGCCGCACGTAACCACGGTTGACCAGAACCGTCGGCCCGTCGTCGACGACGAACGGCGCCAGCACCTCGAACGCCTGGTCGCCGTCCACGACGCGGAGCCGGGCCAGCACCCGTACGTCCGGCAGGTAATGGCCGGTGGCCGTCACCTGACGCCACTGCGCATCGGGGGCCGACGAATCCTGTTGCGGCAACAGTGTTTTCAGCGGTGCTGGCGGCGTGTTCAGCGAATCGGCGATCTGCTGGTTCTCCCGCGACGTCCTGGTGTTCTTGCCCAGCTGCCACGGTGCCAGCACGGTGAAGCACAGGTAGGTGAATGCGATGCACACCAGCCACAGCGCCACCCATCCCGGCCGCAGCAGGAACCCGAGGCTGGGAACTCTGCGGGACATCAACCGGATCCGTTCTGCGCGAGTCTCTCGTCGACCCAATCGTGCAGACCGGGCAGCGCGGACTCGATGACCACGAACGCCTCCTCGAAGTCGCTGTGGTCGCCGTAGTAGGGGTCCTCGACGTCGAGCGCGTAAGCCCCCGACCGCGGGTCGAACGAACGCAGCATCCGCAGCCGCTGGTCCTCCACTCCCAGATCGCGCAGCAGTCGGACATGGTTGCGGCCCAACGCCACCACCAGATCGGCCTGCAGATGCTCGTCGTCGACTTGGGCTGCGCGGTGAGCGGTGGGATAGCCGTGGTCGCGCAGTACGCGCTTGGCCCGCCGGTCGGCTCCCTCACCGACGTGCCAGTTGCCGGTGCCGGCGCTGGACACCCGGACGACGTCGCCCAGTCCGCGCTCCTGGATCTGGTGGGCGAACATCTTCTCCGCCATCGGGGAGCGGCAGATGTTGCCGGTGCACACGAACGTCACGTGCAGTTCGTGCTCAGACACCGAGCGCCCTGCGCAACTCGTCGACCGTCGCGACGTGCGTCACGCCGGTGACACCGATCCGGTCGGGGAAGTCGGCACGTCCATAACCCCAGCCGACCACCACGGTGTCGATGCCGTGCGCGGCGGCGCCGTCGACGTCGTGACTTCGGTCGCCGACCATCAGCACCCGCTCGGGCAGCGGCTCTAACTGGGTGATGGCGTGCGCCAGGACCTCGGTCTTGGACTTGCGGGAGCCGTCCGCGGTGGCGCCGGCAATGATCTCGAAGTGCTGCTCCACGCCGAAATGGGCGAGGATGCGCCGAGCCGTCGGCTCCAGTTTGGAGGTGGCCACCGCCAGCCGGATCCCGGCTGTCTGCAGGTCGGCCAGCAGTGCCGCGATGCCGTCGAACAGGGTGTTCATCGACCAGCCCCGCGCGCCGTACTCGGCCCGAAACGCGGCGATCGCCTCGTCGGCCCGCCCGTCGAGTTCCATGGCGTGAAACGTCTCGTCCATCGGCGGCCCGACGATGCGGGCCGCCAGGTCGCCGTCCGGGATGGGGGCGCCGATGTGGGTGAGGGCGTGGCGGAAGCTGGACACGATGCCCAGTGCCGAATCGGTCAGGGTGCCGTCCAAATCGAAGATCACCAGCTGCGGCGCCTCGTCCGCGATCGAGCGTGTCACGCCCCTCATTGTCCTAGATGGGTGGCGCAGGGCTGCGCCGGATGTCTGGCCTGGCCGATCGCGCACTAAGGTTTCAGTGATGGCACGTCCAGATCCGAGCGCGTCGAGCCGGCTTGCGCTGGCGCGTTATCACGGTGATCAAGACGTCGTGCCGGGCATGCTGGATTTCGCCGTCAATGTCCGGCACGCGCAGCCGCCGGCGTGGCTGGTGCAGCGGTTGAGCGCGCGACTGGCCGACCTGGCCCGCTATCCCGGCTCCGCGGAGCTCCACGCCGCCCAGGACGCCGCCGCCGCGCGGCACCGCCGGGCCCGGGACGAGGTGCTGCCGCTGTCCGGCGCGGCCGAAGGGTTCGCGTTACTGGCCAACCTGCGCCCGCGCCTGGCGGCGCTGATCGCGCCCTCGTTCACCGAGCCGGAGGTCGCCCTGAGCGCGGCCGGTGTACCGGTGCGCCACGTCGTCCTACCGCCGCCGTACACCCTGGACGCCGCTCGGGTGCCGGAGGACGCCGATCTGGTGGTGGTCGGCAACCCCACCAACCCGACGTCGGTGCTGCACACCCGCGAGCAGCTGCGGGCGTTGCGCCGGCCCGGACGGATCTTGGTGGTCGACGAGGCTTTCGCGGACTCGGTTCCCGACGAGCCGCACTCGTTGGCCGGCGACTCACTGCCCGACGTGCTGGTGTTTCGCAGCCTGACCAAGACGTGGGCGCTGGCCGGGCTGCGAGTGGGCTACGCGCTCGGCGCGCCGGACGTGCTGGCCCGGCTGACCGCCGCGCGCCCGCACTGGCCGGTCGGCACCCTGCAGCTGGCGGCGATCACGGCGTGCTGCGCGCCCCAGGCCGTCGCCGAGGCGGCCGCCGATGCCACGCGACTGATGATGTTGCGCGCTGCGATGGTAGCCGGGTTGGAGTCGGCAGGTGTGGCGGTGGTCGACGGTTCGGCACCGTTTGTGCTGTTCCGCAGCCCCGCCGCGAAGGCGATACGAAATAGTTTGCGCGACAAGGGAATCGCGGTGCGACGCTGCGACACTTTCGTCGGTCTGGACGACACGTATCTCCGGGCGGCGGTGCGTGCCGAATGGCCCGTCTTGGTCGACAGACTGGTCGAATCCATGTCCGAACTACCGGTCTGCGCGCACAGCGGAGGTACTCGGTGAGCGTGCAGTTGGCCGACGTGATCGGCGTGCTCGACGAGGCGTATCCGCCGCGGCTGGCCGAGTCGTGGGATTCCGTCGGCCTGGTATGCGGTGACCCGGCCGACCCGGTGGAGTCGGTGACCGTTGCGATCGACGCGACCCCGGCCGTCGTCGACGAAGTGCCCGAGGCGGGCCTGCTGCTGGCTCACCATCCGCTGCTGTTGCGCGGCGTTGACACGGTCGCGGCCAACACGCCCAAAGGTGCGCTGATCCACCGGTTGATCCGCTCGGGCCGCTCGTTGTTCACCGCGCACACCAACGCCGACTCGGCCGCCCCCGGGGTTTCCGACGCGCTGGCCGACGCGCTCGGCCTCACCGTGGAGGCTGTGCTGGAGCGCTCGCCGGCGGTCGGTGACCTCGACAAATGGGTCATCTACGTGCCGCAGGAGAACTCAGACGCGGTGCGCGACGCGGTCTTCGGTGCCGGCGCCGGACACATCGGGGACTACTCGCATTGCAGCTGGAGCGTCACCGGCATCGGCCAGTTCCTGCCGCACGACGGGGCCAATCCGGCGATCGGCAGCGTCGGCACCGTCGAACGGGTGCCCGAGGACAGGGTTGAAGTCATCGCGCCCAGCAAGTCGCGCGGCGCCGTGCTGGCGGCGATGCGGGCCGCGCATCCCTACGAGGAGCCGGCCTTCGACATCTTCGCCCTGGCGCCGCCGCCCGCCGGCACCGGACTGGGCCGGATCGGCACGCTGGCACAACCGGAATCGCTGCGCGACTTCGTCGCCCGCGTCGGCGCGGCGCTGCCGCAGACGTCGTGGGGGGTGCGGGCGGCGGGCGACCCCGACCTGCCGGTGTCGCGGGTGGCGGTCTGCGGGGGAGCGGGGGACTCGTTGTTGAGCGCGGTAGCCGCGGCCGATGTGCAGGCTTACGTCACGGCCGACCTGCGACACCATCCGGCCGACGAACACCGTCGGGATTCGCCGGTGGCGCTGATCGACGTCGCGCACTGGGCAAGTGAATTCCCGTGGTGCGCTCAGGCGGCTGCGGTGTTGCGGTCGCGGTTCGGGGCTTCGCTGCCGGTGCGGGTGTCCACCCTGCGCACCGACCCGTGGAACCTGAGTGCAAGTGGGGGCGAATGCTGAGAACGAGACCAGGAGACCCGTCATGAAAGCCGAAGTGGCACAGCAGCGTTCGCTGCTGGAACTGGCGACGTTGGATGCCGAGCTGTCCCGCATCGCGCACCGCGCCGCCCATCTGCCGCAACGCGAGGCCTACGAGCGGGTGCACGGCGAGCACACCGCGGCCAGTGACCGACTGGCCGCGCTGCAGATTGCGATCGAGGACCTGGACGCCGAAGTGTCGCGTCTGGAATCGGAGATCGACGCGGTGCGCAAACGTGAAGACCGCGACCGCTCATTGCTCGCCTCCGGCGCCACCGACGTCAAGCAGCTTTCCGACCTGCAGCACGAGCTGGAGACTCTGCAGCGTCGTCAGGCCAGCCTGGAGGACACGCTGCTGGAAATCATGGAAAGCCGCGAAGAGTTACAGGCGCAGCAGGCCGCCGAGGCGATGACCATCGAGGGACTGCAGGCTGATCTGGCCGGCGCCCAGCAGGCCCTCGACGCGGCGGTGGCCGAGATCGACCAGACCCGCGGCGAACAGTCATCGCGGCGCGAAGTGTTGAAAGCGTCGCTGGACTCCGAGCTTTCGGCACTCTACGAACGGTTGCGGGCCGGGGGAGGACCGGGCGCCGGACCGCTGCAGGGACATCGGTGCGGCGCCTGCCGGATCGAGATCGGCCGCGGCGAATTGGCCCGCATCACGGCCGCCTCCGAAGACGAGGTGCTGCGCTGCCCGGAATGCGGTGCGATCCTGTTGCGAGTCAAAGGTTTTGAGCGATGAAGGTGGTCATCGAAGCGGACGGCGGATCGCGGGGCAACCCGGGGCCCGCCGGGTACGGCGCGGTGGTGTGGACCGCCGATCACCAGACGGTGCTGGCCGAGTCCAAGCACGCCATCGGCCGCGCGACCAACAACGTCGCCGAATACCGCGGTCTGATCGCCGGTTTGGACGACGCCGTGAAGATGGGTGCCACCGAAGCCTCGGTGCTGATGGACTCCAAGCTGGTGGTCGAACAGATGTCGGGGCGGTGGAAGGTCAAGCACCCCGACCTGGTGGAACTGCACGCCGAGGCGCGGTCGCTGGCGTCGCAGTTCCGCCGGATCAGCTACTCGTGGATTCCGCGGGAACAGAACGCCTACGCCGACCGGCTGGCCAACGACGCGATGGACGCCGCGGCCCAGACCGACCGTCGCGTCGACAAGGTCGCGGTGCCCGTTACCGAAGCGGCCCGCAAAGGTACGACGGAAACCCCCAACGAAATCACCACAGGACCGGGATGGACCGGTGCGCGCGGCGTCCCCACCCGGCTGCTGCTGTTGCGGCACGGGCAGACCGAGATGTCGGCGCAACGCCGCTATTCAGGACGCGGCAATCCACCGCTGAACGAAGTTGGTTGGCGTCAAGCGGGTTTGGCGGCGCGGTATCTCAGCCAGCGGCGCGGGATCGCCGCCGTCATCTCCTCGCCGCTGCAGCGCGCACATGACACCGCGACGACGGCGGCCAGGGCGCTGGGGGTGGAGGTCATCGTCGACAACGACCTCATCGAAACCGACTTCGGAGTCTGGGAGGGTCTGACCTTCACCGAGGCCGCCGAACGCGATCCCGAGTTGCACCGTCGGTGGCTCTACGACACCGGCACCGTCCCGCCGGGCGGGGAGAGCTTCGACGACGTGCTGCGGCGCGTCCGTCGGGGACGCGACCGCATCCTTGCCACCTATGGTGGCGAGAACGTGTTGGTGGTCTCCCATGTCACCCCCATCAAGTTGCTGCTGCGCATGGCGTTGGACGCGGGTTCGGGCATGTTGTACCGCATGCATCTGGACCTGGCGTCGTTGAGCATCGCCGAGTTCTACCCCGACGGCGCCTCTTCGGTGCGCCTGGTCAACCAAACGGCCTACCTGTAGTCGCCGAGCGTGTAGCCACTGTCAAAATCGAGCCCGTTTTTCGCAGTGACGACACGCTCGGCGAACCTGCCCGTGGTCCCCTTCGCCGAACGTGTAACCACTGCCAAATCCAGGCCGAAATTTCGCAACAGCGACACGCTCGGCGCTCACCACCACGCCATGTTGTCTTGACCACTTGACAATGGGGGCCCGTTTTTCGCAGTGGCGACACGCTCGGCGTGTTGAGAGCGGGTGGCGACAGCTGACACATTTCACGGCAAGGGAGTACCGTGTTCGTCGCGGACGAGTTGGCCGGGCGGCCGCGGCTCGTGCCTTGTGGTAGCGAGTCGAGGAAAGTCCGGACTTCACAGAGCAGGGTGATTGCTAACGGCAATCCGAGGCAACTCGCGGGAAAGTGCCACAGAGAACAGACCGCCATCCTCGCGATGGTAAGGGTGAAACGGTGCGGTAAGAGCGCACCAGCATCCCGGGTGACCGGAATGGCTAGGCAAACCCCACCCGAAGCAAGGCCAAGAAGGCCGCACCGAAAGTGCGGCTGCGCAGACGTTCGAGGGCTGCTCGCCCGAGTCTGCGGGTAGGCCGCTCGAGGCACCCGGCAACGGTGTGTCCAGATGGATGGTCGCCGCCGCGCCGCCGTTGGTTACCCCCGCGGCGGCGGGGAACAGAATCCGGCTTACAGGCCAACTCGTCCGCGCAGAATCACCCGCCGATCCTTCCGACATGATGGTGCTTATGACAGCGAGCGCTTCCGTGAGTCGGCCCGCCCGAACATCGATTGCCGTCGCGATGACGCTCGGACTGCTGGCCGCGCTGCTGGTGTCCAACCCCGGACGCGCATACGCGGCCGACGCCTCCTCGGCCGGTGACATCCTGTCGATCGGCGACCCGGCAGCGCCGGGCCAGATCGAGTTGTATCTGGATCCGCTGTGCCCCCACAGCGGGAAGATGATCCGCGAGCAGGGCAGCGAGATCGGTCGCCGCATCGAGGCCGGCCGTCTCCACGTCAATCTGCGATTCGTCGATTTCCTCGAAAAGTACTCGGCCAGCGGCACTTACGACAGCCGCGCGATCTACGCGTCCTACGTCGTCGCCGATCACTCACAGTCGAGCGACATCACCTGGCGGTTCATCGAGCAGATCTTCTCCGCCGATCAGCAACCGGAAGAAGAAGGTCCGACGGATCTGAGCAACGATCAACTCGCCGGCCTCGCCGAACGAGCCGGCGCGCCGCCGTCAGCGCAGGCAATGATCAAGCTCGGGTTGCCGGTCCCCTACGACCCGCGCTCCATCGCCGCGAACAACCTCGTGTTGCTGCGCGCTCTGCCCCATCCCGGCGTGCCCATGGTCGTCATCGACGGTGAATCGGTCGACGGCAACTCCAACTGGCTGGACCGACTCCCGCACTGAGCTCAGCCTAGTCCGACTAGACTAAGTCGACTAGGCTGGTCTTCATGGCGACGGTCAACATCCACGACGCGAAGACACATCTGTCGCAGCTGCTCACTCGCGTCGAAAACGGCGAGAAGATCACCATCGCGCGGGCCGGTAAACCAGTGGCCGATCTGGTGCCTCACTACCGTGCCGACATCGCCTTCGGCGGGCTCACCGGCCAATTCCGTTACGACACAGACCACTTCGATGACACCGACAGCGACCTCAACGCCTTGTTCGGCATCGAATGACCGGGCTCTTGCTGGACACTCACGTCCTGATCTGGCTTCTCGAAGACAACCCGCGGCTGGGAATCGGCGCGCGCGAACACATCACCGAAAGCCCGGCGGTTTTCGTCTCCGCCGCGTGCACCTGGGAGCTGGCCATCAAGTCGGCGCTCGGCAAGCTGACGCTGCCCGACCACCTCGACGAGGCGATCAGCCGCTCCGGACTACAGGACCTTGCCATCACGCGTCGCCACACCCTCGCCTGCGAGCTGACCGGGCTACCGCACCAGGATCCGTTCGACGCCATCCTGGTCGCCCAGGCGTCCGTGGAGCGGCTCACTTTGCTGACTGCCGACGCGAAACTCCTTACGGCGGTACCCGACGCGATCGACGCCAGGATCTGATGAGCCGCTCAGCGCCGGGCGCGCTTCACCGCCTGGTCCAGCTTGCGCAGCGCGGGGTCCAGCTGCGCGGTGCTGCTCTCGGCCAGATCGCTCTCCCGCTGATACAGCAGACCGTAGGTGAAGGTGTCTTCGCCAGCGGCGTGCGCGGCGTCGGCCTGGGCTAACAGGTGTTCCCGGCTGACCGCGCTGTCTTGATGGTCGCCGAGCAACGCCTGGATCGCCTTGGCCTGCGCGGCGACCTCGTCGTCCCCGGTGGCCGCGGCGGTATAGCGCAGCCGCTTGGCGCGCTTGCGGATGACATGCAGCGCCTCGTCCGCATCCTGGCCGGCGTCGTCTTCGGCTTTCTCCGCGGCTTCGGCCTTCTTCACCGCTTTGCGCACCCGCTTGTACGCCGCGTCGATGGTGACGGGCGCCGGTTCCTCGCCGAACGGGGTGACCGGCCGCTTGGCC
The DNA here is from genome assembly GCF_059812185.1 of Mycobacterium sp. NGS67. NCBI lineage: Bacteria > Bacillati > Actinomycetota > Actinomycetes > Mycobacteriales > Mycobacteriaceae > Mycobacterium > Mycobacterium sp. NGS67. Next base: position 62,862 of record NZ_JCALCF010000010.1, on the reverse strand, counting down.
ACCAACGCGTCGAGCGCGTCGAGCAACCGGAAGTACCTCTTGGACCGCATCGCCACCAGCGAGCGCCGCAGCCCGATCTGGTAGCGGCGCCGGGCCCCCTCGACGAGACGCTCCCACACCGGACCGCGCACCAACGACTCATCGAAATCGTTGAGCGCCTGCTCGTACCGCTCACCGAGCACCTCGGCGTCACGTGCTACTCCCAGCACACCGGCGAGTTCGCGCAGTTCGTCGAGAACCCATGCGCCGTCGGCCAATCCGAACAATTCCTGGGAATCCTTGAGCAGACTGCGGATCTTGCGGGTGATCACCCGCATCTGGTGCACGGAGTCGTAGACGTCGTCACGCACGGCACGATCCCAGGCGACCAGCTCCTCGACGTGCTTGGCAACCGCCCTATGCACCGGATCGGAGGGCGGCGGGGCGCTGGCCGGTTGCGCAGTCTTGTCGAGCACCCGCGCCAGCTTCGACCCGTGCCCGGCCGGCGCTGCCCCGGCGTCCAGCAGCCGATTGCTCAGCCGGTGGAGTAGCTCGTGGTTCGCGGTCTGGTCGGCGGCCTCGTCGGTGTCGAGAATCTCAAGTTCCCATTCGTGCCAATGCTGCTCGTCGGGCTCAGTGTCGTCCGAGCCGTCGGAGCGTTCAGGGGCAGACCAGGCGGTGACGTGGTCGTCGCTGAACTCGGCCAGCGCCGCACCCTCGCCGTCGTAGAGGACTTGGCGTTCGCGTCGCGTGGTGATGCGCGCGACCGGCTCGACCGGACGGTCACGCACGATGGCCAGCACCACGTCCAGCAACTCGGGCGGCACCGTGTCGTCGTCGGATGAGTCCAACGAGGCGTGGATCTCGGTGCGTGAATCGGGTCCGGCGGGCAACTTCAGATGCCAGCCGGCGTCAGTTCCGCCGGTGCGGCGGCGCAGCGTGATCTTGTGGCGCGCCAAGTCCTGCGCCGGGGTGTCGAAGTAGACCGCATCCAGTTCCTGGACCGGCGACTTCTCCACCCGCGCCACCGCCGCGATGCCCTCGAAGGACGGCGACACCGTCGACTCCACCACGTCGAACTTGCGCTCGACCTCCAGATGTCGCGCCGACTTGGGCGCTTTACCGGGCATTTGTTCTCCAGTAAGAGGATCGGGGCGGGACGGGCAACCATAGAGTGCCACACCGGGGTTACGCGGCAGGTTAGCGTGGGTGCCATGACTGAGCAGTCGTGGAACGTCGTGATCGGCGAAGCCGACGAGCAGAGCACGGGCGTGCCGCCGGTGCCGACCACTGTGTACGAAGGCGACGAGGCCGGTGCGCGCGCTGCCTACGACGAGTTCACCGCGAAAGCGGAGGCATCGGGATACCGCTATGTGATGCTGCGCAACATCGGCGAAGTCGTCGACCTGTGGGGCACTCCGCCCGCCGTCGGGTAACCGCGCCTAGAAGCAGTGCTCTTCCGCCGGGAACGTGCCGCTGGCCACCTCTTCGGCGTATTGCGTTGCGGCGCGCCGTAATTCGCCACCGACGTCGGCGAATCGCTTGACGAAGCGCACGGCCTTGCCGACGCTCATGCCGGCCATGTCCTGCCACACCAGCACCTGGCCGTCGCAGTTGGGACCGGCGCCGATCCCGACGGTCGGGATGGTCAGCTTGCCGGTGATCTGGGTGGCCAACTCCGCCGGCACCATCTCCATCACCACGGCGAACGCGCCGGCCTCGGCGACGGCGATCGCGTCGGCGACGGTCTGTTCGGCGGCGTCACCGCGGCCCTGGACCTTGAACCCGCCCAGGGTGTTGACGCTTTGCGGGGTGAAACCGATGTGCGCCATCACCGGGATGCCGGCGGCGGTCAGGCACGCGATCTGCTCGGCGACCCGCTCACCGCCCTCGAGTTTGACGGCGTGCGCGCCGCCCTCCTTCATGAACCGGGTGGCCGAGGCCAGTGCCGCCGCCGGGCCGGCCTCGTAGCTGCCGAACGGTAGGTCGGCGACGACCAGGGCGTGCGGGGCGCCGCGCACCACACCGCGGACCAGTGGGATCAGTTCGTCGATCGAGATCGGCACCGTGGTGTCGTAGCCGTACACGACGTTGGCGGCGGAGTCGCCGACCAGCAGCACCGGGATGCCGGCCTCGTCGAAAATCCGGGCGGTGGAGTAGTCGTAGGCCGTGAGCATGCCCCAGCGGTGGCCTTCGGACTTCCATTTCTGCAGGTGAACGGTGCGAATCTTGGGCCGGGGCGCCGAAGCGGCGGCAGCGTTCGAACCGTAGACGTTCTCAGACATCGTTGTCCTAAAAGGTGGTCGGGTCGATCCTCGTGGCCCAGATCAGGGTCCCCGGGTTCGTCTGACCCTGCCATTCTGCCATCTGGGACCTGCGGATGCACCGACCGGAGCGTGTGAGAAGCGCCATCGCGCGAGCTGCGTGCACCGCCGGTACCACCGCGCGAGGATGCACACATCGCCAACGCCAGCGGAGTGTCGCGGTACACCTGCGCACGTTCGCGGGGCAGAAGGCGAGCCCCGCAATTGGCCGCTGACCAGGACCGTGGATGCCCTCTGGCAGCATGGGGAGCCATGTGCCTGAGTCGCCGCGCCCATCTCGCGCGCCTGCTGCTGGTCTGGACCGCTCTGGCCACCGCGGTGCTGACTCTGGCCGGCTGCGTCCACGTGGTCGCCGGGCGCGCACGCATGGCGGAGCCGCGGTTGGGCCAGCCGGTGGTGTGGACACCGTGCCGTAGCTCCAATCCCGCGGCCAAGATCCCCGGCAACGCGATGTGCGGGAAGCTCGCCGTGCCCGTCGACTACGCCCACCCCGACGGTGAGGTGGCGGCGCTGGGCCTGATTCGCTTCCCGGCGACCGGGGACAGGATCGGCTCGCTGGTGATCAATCCCGGTGGGCCCGGGGAGTCAGGCATCGAGGCCGCGCTGGGCATCTTCCAGACACTGCCCAAACGGGTCCACGAACGATTCGACCTGGTGGGCTTCGACCCTCGGGGCGTAGCGGGATCGCGGCCCGCGATCTGGTGCAACTCCGACGCCGACAACGACCGGCTCCGGGCCGAGCCCCAGGTCGACTACAGCCAGGCCGGCGTGGAACGCATGGAGAACGAGACCAAACAGTTCGTGCAGCGCTGCGTGGACAAGATGGGCAAGGGCTTTCTGGCCAACGTCGGGACGGTCGATGTGGCCAAGGACCTCGACGCGATCCGCAAAGCGCTGGGTGACGCCAAACTGACCTACCTCGGCTATTCCTATGGCACCCGGATCGGCGCGGCCTACGCCGAGGCGTTCCCGCAGAATGTGCGGGCGATGATCTTGGACGGCGCCGTGGACCCCAACGCCGACCCGATCGAGGCGGATCTGCGCCAGGCCAAGGGCTTTCAAGATGCGTTCGACGACTTCGCCGCCGACTGCGCCAAGGATGCGGGCTGCCCGCTGGGCAACGACCCGGCCAAGGCCGTGGACGTCTACCACGATCTGGTGAACCCGCTGATCGATCCGGACAACCTGACCGTGAGTAGGCCGGCGAAGACGAAAGACCCACGCGGACTGAGCTACAGCGACGCCATCGTCGGCACCATCATGGCGCTGTATTCGCCCAACCTGTGGCACCACCTCAACGACGGCCTGACCGAACTGGCCGACGAACACCGCGGCGACACCATGCTGGCGTTGGCCGACATGTACATGCGTCGCGACTCACACGGTCACTACAACAACTCGACGGACGCGCGGGTGGCCATCAATTGCGTCGACCAACCGCCGATCACCGACCGCGCCAAGATCGTCGAAGAAGATCGCCGCGCCCGCGAGCTCGCTCCGTTCATGAGCTACGGGAAGTTCACCGGCTTCGCGCCGCTGGGCACCTGCGCGTTCTGGCCGGTGCCCCCGACCAGCCGGCCGCACCCCGTCTCGGCCCCCGGGCTGCCGCCGACCATCGTCGTGTCGACCACCCACGACCCGGCCACGCCCTACCAGGCCGGAGTCGACCTGGCCGCGCAGCTCAAAGGCGCGCTGCTGACCTTCAACGGGACCCAGCACACGGTGGTGTTCCAGGGCGACAACTGCGTCGACGACCACGTCACCGCCTACCTGATCAACGGCACCACACCACCGAGCGGCGCGACCTGCTGAGTCCTCTCCCGACCCCGCGAGCGTGAATCGCGCGACGGTACAGCGGTGTGTCGCGTCGTGTGATTCCCACTCGGCACAAGGCCGACAAGTGATCAAGGCGTGACCATTCCGCGTCCTGCCGCGGTATCCGAAGGTGAGACGATTTCGGCCATGTTGCGCCTGAGAACGGTGAGCTCGGCGCTGTTGTCGTTCGGACTGGTGTGCTGCGGACAGTCGGTCGCCGGCGCGACTCCCGAGCCCGACAGCGGGCAGACCCCGGTCCCGGCGGCGCCCGCCGCGACGCCACAACAGAGCTGGGGCTCCTGCCGCGACCTCGTCGGAGACACCACCGACATACCCACCGCGCAGTGCGCCACGGTGGCGGTGCCCGTCGACTACGACAAACCGGCCGGGGCGCAAGCGAAACTGGCGGTGATTCGAATCCCGGCTTCCGGGCAGCGGATCGGATCGCTGTTGGTCAACCCGGGCGGGCCCGGCGCGTCCGCGGTGGACATGGTCGCCGGCATGGCGCCCAACCTTCAAGACACCGACATCGCCCGGCATTTCGACCTGGTCGGATTCGACCCGCGCGGGGTGGGCCACTCGACGCCGGAACTGCGCTGCCGCACCGACGCCGAGTTCGACGCCTACCGGCGTGATCCGATGGTGGACTACAGTCCCGCCGGAGTCGCGCACATCGAGCAGCTGTACCGGGAAATCGCCCAGCACTGCGCAGACCGGCTGGGTCAGGCATTCCTGGCCAACATCGGCACGGCGTCGGCCGCGCGCGACATGGACCTGGTGCGTCAGGCGCTGGGCGACGAGCAGATCAACTATCTCGGCTACAGCTACGGGACCCAACTGGGCACCGCCTATATCGAAAGGTTCGCACCGCACGTGCGGGCGATGGTGCTCGACGGCGCCATCGACCCGATGATCGGCCCGATCGACCAGACCGTCAACCAGATGGCGGGCTTTCAGACCGCGTTCAACGACTACGCCGCGGACTGCGCGAAGTCGACCGCCTGCCCGTTGGGCACCGATCCAGCCCAATGGGTGAGCCGCTACCACGCTCTGATCGACCCGCTCGTCGCCAAGCCGGGCAAGACTTCGGATCCGCGTGGGTTGAGCTACGCCGACGCGACCACCGGCACCATCAACGCGCTCTACACGCCCCAGCACTGGAAGTATCTGACCAGCGGCCTGCTGGGACTGCAGCGCGGCACCGACGCGGGAGACCTGCTGCTGCTGGCCGACGACTACAACGGCCGGGACAAGCAGGGGCACTACGACAACGGCCAGGATGCGTTCAACGCGATCCGATGTGTCGACGCGCCGACACCGACCGACGCCGCGTCCTGGGTCTCGGCCGATCGGCGCCTCCGCGAGGTGGCCCCCTTTTTGAGCTACGGCCAGTTCACCGGTGCCGCTCCCCGCGACATCTGCGCGTTGTGGCCGGTGCCGGCGACCTCCACGCCGCACACTGCGGCACCGGCCCCGCCGGGCAAGGTCGTCGTCGTCTCGACCACGCACGACCCGGCCACCCCCTACCAGGCCGGCGTCGACCTGGCCCGGCAATTGGGCGGCACACTGATCACCTACGACGGAACCCAGCACACCGCGGTGTTCGACGGCAACAATTGCGTGGACGCGGCCGTGGTCCGCTACTTCCTCGATCTGACGCTGCCGCCACCCAATTTGCGCTGCCAGGGATGAGCACCGCAACGCGTCTGGCGAGGCATCGGTAACACGGATTTAACAGAGCATGCCTAGGGTGCGGGTATGGATCGGCAGAAGGAGTTCGTCCTCCGCACGCTGGAAGAGCGCGACATCCGTTTCGTCCGGCTGTGGTTCACCGACGTGCTCGGGTATCTCAAGTCGGTTGCGATAGCGCCGGCCGAACTCGAAGGGGCCTTCGAAGAAGGCATCGGCTTCGACGGATCGTCGATCGAAGGCTTCGCCCGGGTGTCGGAATCCGACACGGTCGCGCACCCCGACCCGTCGACCTTCCAGGTGCTGCCGTGGGCCGACAAAACCGACCACTACCACTCGGCCCGGATGTTCTGCGACATCACCATGCCGGACGGCTCGCCGTCCTGGGCGGACCCGCGCCACGTGCTGCGGCGCCAGTTGCAGAAGGCCAACGACCTCGGGTTCTCCTGCTACGTGCACCCCGAGATCGAGTTCTTCCTGCTGCAGCCCGGTCCGGAGGACGGGTCGGAGCCGGTGCCTATCGACAACGCCGGATACTTCGACCAGGCGGTGCACGAGTCCGCGTCGAAGTTCCGTCGCCACGCGATCGACGCGCTGGAATTCATGGGCATCTCGGTGGAATTCAGCCATCACGAAGGTGCGCCCGGACAGCAGGAGATCGACCTGCGGTTCGCCGATGCGCTGTCGATGGCCGACAACGTGATGACCTTCCGCTACGTCATCAAAGAGGTGGCGCTGGACGAAGGCGTGCGCGCGTCGTTCATGCCCAAGCCGTTCGGACAGCACGCGGGTTCGGCGATGCACACCCACATGAGCCTGTTCGAAGGCGACGTGAACGCTTTCCACAGTGACGACGACCCGCTGCAACTGTCCGAAGTCGGAAAGTCCTTCATCGCCGGGATACTCGAACACGCCTCGGAGATCAGCGCCGTCACCAACCAGTGGGTGAACTCCTACAAGCGGCTGGTGCACGGCGGTGAGGCGCCGACCGCGGCGTCCTGGGGCGCGGCCAACCGCTCCGCGCTGGTGCGGGTTCCGATGTACACCCCGCACAAGACGTCGTCGCGGCGGGTCGAGGTGCGCAGCCCCGACTCGGCGTGCAACCCCTACCTGACGTTTGCGGTGCTGCTGGCCGCCGGACTGCGCGGCGTGGAGAAGGGTTACGTGCTGGGCCCGCAGGCCGAGGACAACGTCTGGGACCTCACACCCGAGGAACGCCGCACCATGGGCTACCGCGAACTGCCGTCCAGTCTGGACAACGCGTTGCGTGCCATGGAATCCTCCGAGCTGGTCGCGGAGGCGTTGGGGGAGCACGTATTTGACTTCTTCTTGCGCAACAAGCGCGCGGAGTGGGCCAACTACCGCAGCCACGTCACGCCGTTCGAGCTGCGCTCCTACCTGTCGCTGTAGCTGATCGGCGACCGACAGGCCCACTGCGCTACCGTCATTGTCGTGGGCGCCACTCCTCATCGCTTCGCCCTGCATTGTCGTCGGCGCGTGTCGTGACCAAGCCGACGACGCAGCGACCCAAGCTGCCCAGCGTCGGCCGCCTCGGACTGGTGGACCCGCGAGCCGGTGCCCAGCTGTCCCAACTGGGGTGGGACCGCCACGACGACCAGGCGCACGTCGATCTGCTCTGGTCGTTGTCCCGCGCGCCGGACGCCGACGCCGCGTTGCGTGCGCTGATCCGGCTCTCGGAGAATCCCGACGCCGACTGGGACGAACTGAACGCGGCACTGCTGACCGAGCTCGGCCTGCGCGGTCGGTTGTTCGCGGTGCTGGGTTCCTCACTGGCGCTGGGAGATCATCTGATCGCCAACGCGCAGTCGTGGAAACTGTTGCGGGGCAAGGTCGAACTGCCGTCCCGCGCCGAGTTGCGCGCGTCGTTCCTGGAATGCGCCGAGGAATCCTCGGGCGCGCCCGGTACGGTCGTGCACCGGTTGCGGGCGAAGTACCGCGATCAGCTGTTGGTGCTGGCCGCGCTGGATTTGGCCGCGACGGTGGAGGACGAGCCGGTGCTGCCGTTCACCACGGTCGCCGCGCAGCTCTCCGACACTGCCGACGCCGCCCTGGCGGCCGCGTTGCGCGTCGCCGAGAATGCGGTGTGCGGCGATCGCGCATCACCGCGACTGGCCGTCATCGCGATGGGCAAATGCGGTGCGCGCGAACTGAATTACGTCAGCGATGTGGACGTGATCTTCGTCGGCGAGCGTGCCGACCCGATCAGCAACCGCGTCGCCGGGGAGATGATGCGGCTGGCGTCGGAGGCGTTCTTCGAAGTCGACGCGGGGCTACGCCCGGAGGGTCGCAGCGGTGAGCTGGTCCGGACGCTGGAGTCGCACGTCGCGTACTACCAGCGTTGGGCCAAGACCTGGGAGTTCCAGGCGTTGATGAAAGCCCGGCCCGCGGCCGGGGACCCCGAACTCGGCGAGCGATACCTCGAAGCGTTGATGCCGATGGTGTGGACCGCCTGCGAGCGCGAGGATTTCGTGCCCGAGGTGCAGGCCATGCGGCGCCGGGTGGAACAGCTGGTGCCCGCCGACATCCGCGGCCGTGAGCTCAAACTGGGCAGCGGCGGGTTGCGTGACGTGGAGTTCGCCGCGCAGCTGCTGCAGTTGGTGCACGGCCGCAGCGACGACTCGCTGCACGTCGCCTCCACGGTGGACGCGCTCACGGCGTTGGGTGAGGGCGGCTACATCGGGCGCGAGGATACGGCGAACATGATCGCCTCCTACGAGTTCCTGCGACTGCTCGAGCACCGGTTGCAACTGCAGCGGCTCAAGCGCACCCACCTGCTGCCCGAGTCCGACGACGACGAGGCGGTGCGCTGGCTGGCCCGCGCGGCGCACATCCGCCCCGACGGACGCCACGACGCGGCCGGGGTGTTGCGCGAGGAACTCAAGCACCAGAACGTCCGGGTCTCCCGGCTGCACGCCAAGTTGTTCTATCAGCCGCTGCTGGAGTCCGTCGGCCCGGCCGGACTGGAGATCGCCGGCGGCCGCATGACCCCGGAGGCCGCGGCGCGTCAATTGGGCGCGCTGGGCTACGAGGCGCCGCAGATCGCGCTGAAGCACATGTCGGCGCTGGTCAACCTCAGCGGCCGGCGCGGCCGGGTGCAGTCGGTGCTGATGCCGCGACTGCTGGACTGGCTGTCCTACGCGCCCGACCCCGACGGCGGGCTGCTGGCCTACCGCAAACTCAGCGAGGCGCTGGCCGCCCAGACGTGGTACCTGGCGACGCTGCGCGACAAACCGACCGTGGGCCGGCGTCTGATGCATGTGCTCGGCACGTCGGCGTTCGTGCCCGACCTGTTGATGCGCGCACCGGAGGTCATCCAGTCCTACGGGGACGGCGCGTCCGGGCCCAAGCTGCTCGAGACCGAGCCGGTGGCGGTGGCGCGCGCGCTGGTCGCCTCGGCGGGACGCTACAGCGACCCGGCGCGTGCCGTCAGCTCCGCGCGGACGCTGCGCCGTCGCGAGCTGGCCCGCATCGGCTCGGCGGACCTGTTCGGGATGCTCGAAGTCCGGGAGGTGTGCGCAGCGCTGACCTCGATCTGGGTCGCCGTGCTGCAGGCCGCGCTCAATGCGGTGGTGCGCGCCAACCTGCCCGAGGACGGGCGCGCGCCGGCGGCGCTTGCGGTCATCGGGATGGGTCGGCTGGGTGGCGCGGAGCTGGGCTACGGCTCGGATGCCGACGTGATGTTCGTCTGCGAGCCGACCGAGGGCGTGCCGGACTCCCAGGCGGTGAAGTGGGCGACGACGGTCGCCGAGCAGGTCCGCAAGCATTTGGGGACACCCAGCGTGGATCCGCCGCTGGAGGTCGACGCCAACCTGCGGCCGGAGGGCCGCAACGGCCCGCTGGTGCGCACCCTGGCCTCGTACGAGGCCTACTACGCGCAGTGGGCGCAGCCGTGGGAGGTGCAGGCCTTGCTGCGCGCGCACGCGGTGGCCGGCGACCCGGAGCTGGGCAGACGGTTCCTGCTGATGATCGACAAGACTCGCTATCCCGCGCACGGGGTGTCGGCCGAGACGGTGCACGAGATCCGCCGGATCAAGGCGCGCGTGGAGTCCGAGCGGTTGCCGCGCGGCGCCGACCCGAACACCCACACCAAGCTGGGCCGCGGCGGCCTGGCCGACATCGAGTGGACCGTGCAGCTGCTGCAGCTGCAGCACGCCCACGAGATCGAAGCCCTGCACAACACTTCGACGTTGCAGTCGCTGGACGTGATCGCCGAGACCGGTCTGGTCGACCACGACGAGGTCGACCTGTTGCGGCAGGCGTGGCTGACCGCCACCGCCGCCCGCAACGCGCTGGTGCTGGTCCGGGGCAAGCCCACCGACCAGCTGCCCGGACCGGGACGTCAGCTCAACGCCGTGGCGGTCGCCGCCGGGTGGCACAACGACGACGGCGGAGAGTTCTTGGACAACTATCTTCGGGTGACGCGACGGGCGAAAGCGGTGGTGCGCAAGGTGTTCGGCAGTTGAGTCAGGAGATGGGGGCGCTGGGCGGCGTCGACTTCGAGGAGTTGAGCGCCGCGGAGGCGGGCCGGGTGACCGCCTTGTATGCGCCGCTGGCGCAGGCCGTCCGGGAACTCCTGGACGCGACCATCCGCACCGAGGCAGACGACGACGCCGTCGCTGCGGCGACGGCCACGATCGCGGAGGTCACCGAGTCGCTGCGGCAACGAACCCGGCCCGGCAGGGTCAGCTACCGCGTCGGCGACCGTCCCCTGCCGTTGGGCAATGCCGTTGTGGGCGTGTGCAATCCGATCGCGCCACCGATCGTCGTGCAGCACGAAGGCGGTGGGAGGTGCTGGTCCGAATTCGTCCTCGGCTGCGCCTACGAGGGTCCACCCACACTGGTGCACGGCGGTGTCAGCGCGTTGGTGCTCGACCACATGCTCGGAGAGGCGGCCAGCGAGGGACTCTCCAAGCCGCGCTTCACCGGGACCATCACGGTGAAGTATCTGCGCGGCACTCCGCTGGGGCCGCTGCGTTGCGACGCCTGGATCGAGCGCAAAGAGGGCGTCAAAGTGTTTGCGCGGGGCACCATTTCGGATGCCGCGGGTGTCACGGTCGAAGCCGACGGTGTCTTCATCGAGCCTTCTTGGGTGAGGAACGGGCAGTGACGTTCTACGTCAGCAGCGCGTTCCTGAACACCCCGCAGATCATCGAAATAGCCAAGGCCGCAGACGAACTCGGCTACGACGGCATCGGCATCCCCGACCACGTCGTCAACCTGGAGACGCTGGAGACCCCGTACCCGTACACCAAGGACGGGCAACGACGCTGGCAGCCGTTCACCGACTGGCCCGATCCCTGGGTTCTCATCGGTGCGCTCGCACAGGTCACCACGCGGCTGAAATTCGTCAACACGGTCTACATCCCGGCGATGCGCAATCCCTATTCGGCGGCCAAAGCCATTGGCACCGCGGCCGTTTTGGCCTCCGGCCGGGTGGAGTTGGGTATCGGCGTGGGCTGGTGCCGCGAAGAGTTCACGCTGATGGGGGAGCAGTTCGAGGCGCGCGGCAAACGCACCGACGAGATGATCGAGTTGATGCGGGCGTTGTGGCAACCGGGCTGGACCGAATTCGAGGGCCGGTTCTACCAGGCGCCGCGCCTGGAGATGCAGCCGACGCCGCCGCCGATACCGGTGTACGTCGGCGGCCTCAGCGACATCGCGCTGCGCCGTGCCGCCCGCCACGACGGTTGGATCGGGGATCTGATCAAGACCGAGCGTGCCGTGGAAGCCGTCGTCCGGCTGCGCCAGCTGCGGACCGAAAACGGTTTGTCCATGGACGGTTTCACGGTCCTGACCCCGCTGACCGACGCGTTCACCGCCGCCGACTACCGGCGCGCCGAGGAGGCCGGCATCACCGGCATCATCACCATGCCGTGGATGTTCTACAGCGGCCCGGATGCGTCGCTGTCGGACAAGATCGACGGCATGCGGCGCTTCCGCAAGGATCTGGGTCTCGACGGGTGATGATCATCGGGCGCCGCCCGAAGCTCTGAGGTGTCGGTCACCTGACCTGAACGGCGGTCTCGAGACTGACTTCGGCGATATCGGAATGGCTCCGGCCGCCGGTGGCGCCCAGAGTGCTTATCCAAACCAACACGAATGTCGTTGGCGCGGAGGCGGTTACCGGAATGACGTTGTGGCCGGGATGCACGGCGGTGGGGGGACTGAGTTCGGCGGTGTCGGAGAGCTTCGCGGGCGTTGCCGTCGCCGATGACCGGATCTGTATCACGGTGCCGGTGCTGTTCAGGTCGACGGTGACATTGCTGAGCGATGTCGGTTGCGGAAGCTGCAGAAGCAGTCCCACACCGTCTTTGAACCTGGGGAACGGCTGCGGGTCGAAGTAGGTGTCGGTCGACCAGGCGGTGCCGGGGTTGCCGTCGATCGCCAGGCCTGCGGAATCCGGGCTGTCCGGCGCACCGCCGGGGGAGAACACCACTGCCTGAAGCGGTTTGAGCGGTCCCGGGCCGGCTGCCACCAGAGTCGGCACGGGCGAGGGCTGGGACGTCTGGGTCGCCTGGAGCCCCAGCTTGTGCCCGTCCATCGCGACGTCGGTGTCCAAGACGCCCACCACCCGGCTGAGTGTGGTGGCGAAGCTGAGCAACAGCACCAGGACGATCGCCGCCGCCGTCCCGAGGCACGTCTTGACGAGCTGACGGCGCGCGTGTTCGGCCCGCTCGGCCGGCCCGAAATTGCGGAAGCCGGCATAGCTACCCGGGGCGGGTACCGCAAGCAGCTCCTGAGTCGTGGCGGGATCCGCGGCGTGTTTGGCTTCGGCACTGGCTTCGCGCAGCAACGTCGTGAGTGTCTTGGCGCTGCGGATACCCTCTCCGTCACGAACCAGGCCGGCGGCGGTGGACGAGATGAGGAACGGAACACGCGGGTCGAAGGCTGCGGGTTCCTTGATGCGACCTTCGGCATCCAGTTCGGCGTGACGCCAATCCTGGCTCACGCCTTCGGTTTTGGAGGGCCAGCGGTTGACCAGCAGGGCATACATGACCGCACCGATGCCGCGGAGGTCGTCACGTGCGGTCGCGTCCGGCATCGTCGCCGGAAAGGCCAACGCGGCACTCCCGTCCCTACTGACCCGGATCCGAGCCGGATGGTCGATGGACAACATCAATCCAGCCCGATGCGCGGCGTCCGCGGCTTCGGCAAGAGATGACACGGCATCGGCGACGCGGGTGGGCGACAGGCCGATATCGGCTACCTCTCTCAAGGTGGCACCGCGTAGCCATGCGGAGACCACCACCCCGCCGCAGTAGTCGCGACCCACGTCGATCACCGTTGCCAGGTGGGGCGAGTCGATACCCCGCAGACTCGCGGTGCGGGCAAGGATCGCATCGACAGCCGCTTTGGGCAGGGCATTCTCCGGATCGACGATCGTGACCGCCAGATGTTGCCCGGTGACCGTGTCGGCGGCTTGCCAAAATTGCAGATGCGGCGACTCGCCGTAGAACAGCATCAACCGGATCCGGCCGCTTGCGATGGTGGCGCCCGCGACCAGGGGGTTCCGCTCTCCACTGGGCGAACGCGGTTCGGTCCACAGATAGGAGATCCGTGTCGTCGCCTCCGGCGCAAAGGGCTGGCTGCCGGTCATCGCTTCGTCTCGTTCCCGCAAGGCATCGATCGCATCGCCCGGGACGCGAACCGATGCTGTGAATGGTTGCTCATTCACATAGCCGCGCCTGTGCCGTCCCAAACCCCTACGCGGCTGCTCGCCGATTGCCTCGTTGCCGCCGACCGCGACCGACAAAGACGAAACCACCCTTGCCGCAACGGATTGCGGCGCGGGTGGCTTCGTCGAAAAAGGGGTCCAGCAGGGGGTGATACGGGTTACACGTCGTAGTACAGCGCGAACTCGTACGGGGTCGGCCGGATCTGGACCGGCAGGATCTCGTTCTCCCGCTTGAAGTTGATCCACGTCTCGATCAGGTCCGTCGTGAACACCCCACCCTCGGTGAGGTACTCGTGGTCCTCCTCGAGCCGGTCGATCACCGCCGACAGCTGGGTCGGAGCCTGCGGGATGTTGGCGGCCTCCTCCGGCGGCAGCTCGTAGAGGTCCTTGTCGACCGGCGCCTGCGGCTCGATCTTGTTCTTGATGCCGTCCAGGCCGGCCATCAGCATGGCCGAGAACGCCAGGTACGGGTTGCCCGACGAGTCGGGGCAGCGGAACTCCAGCCGCTTGGCCTTCGGGTTGCTGCCGGTGATCGGGATGCGGACACACGCCGAGCGGTTGCGCTGGCTGTACACCAGGTTGATCGGGGCTTCGTAGCCCGGCACCAGGCGCTTGTAGGAGTTCACCGTCGGGTTGGTGAACGCCAACAGCGACGGCGCGTGGTGCAGCAGACCGCCGATGTAGTGGCGTGCGGTGTCCGACAGGCCGGCGTACCCGGTCTCGTCGTACATCAGCGGGGTGCCGTCCTTCCACAGCGACTGGTGGGTGTGCATGCCCGAACCGTTGTCACCGAACAGCGGCTTGGGCATGAACGTGACGGTCTTGCCGTTCTGCCACGCGGTGTTCTTGACGATGTACTTGTACAGCTGCATGTCGTCGGCGGCGTGCAGCAGCGTGTTGAACTTGTAGTTGATCTCGGCCTGACCGCCGGTGCCGACCTCGTGGTGGCCCTTCTCCAGGCTGAACCCGGCGTTGATCAGGTTGGTGAGCATCTTGTCGCGCAGGTCGACGTAGTGGTCGACGGGCGCCACCGGGAAGTACCCACCCTTGGGGCGGACCTTGTACCCGCGGTTGGGGCTGCCGTCGGCCTCGTTCGGGGCGCCGGTGTTCCACCAGCCCGAGATAGCGTCCACCTCGTAGAACGAACCGTTGGTGCGTGAGTCGAAGCTCACCGAGTCGAAGATGTAGAACTCGGCCTCGGCGCCGAAGTAGGCGGTGTCGGCGATGCCGGTGCTGATCAGATAGTTCTCGGCCTTGCGGGCGACGTTACGGGGATCGCGGGAATAGGGCTCGAGGGTGAACGGGTCGTGCACGAAGAAGTTCAGGTTCAGCGTCTTGGCTTCGCGGAACTGGTCGATCTTCGCCGTGACGGGGTCCGGGAGCAGCAGCATGTCGGACTCGTGGATCGACTGGAAACCGCGGATGGACGAGCCGTCGAAGGCCAGGCCGTCCTCGAACACGCTCTCGTCGAAGAACGAAATCGGGATCGTGAAGTGCTGCATGATTCCCGGCAGGTCGCAGAAACGGACGTCGACAAACTCGACGTTTTCGTCTTTGGCAAGTTTGAAGACGTCGTCGGGCGTCTTATCCGTCACAGAAGGCTCCTTTTACTCGGTGATTCGCGGCCGACGCTAGGGACGTGTTGTTACAAGTCCGTCAACCCCGTATTGCGCGGGCGTTACGTACCACGGCACCGCAGCAGAGCTCGGGCAAGTCCGGAGCCCTATTGTTGAAGCCATGGCCCGCAAGATCGTAACCGGTCACGTGTCAGTGCGGCACTGCGCTGTACCGGCACCCGGACATGTGGTGACCGGACGAACACGGTGACGCAGGAATCGACTGCCGGTTATCCGGGTCAGGCGCTGGGCTTGCCGCAGTCCGGGTCGGGTTCGCTGGCCCCGATGGGGCGCCGGTTGCTGGCCCTGCTGGTCGACTGGCTGATCGCGGGCGGGCTTGCGCTGCTGGCTCTGACGCTCGGTGCGATTCCGGACACGGTCTTGTCCACGATGCAGTTGGTCGTCTGGCTGGTGCTGGGTGCGGTGTCGGTGCGACTGTTCGGTGTCAGTCCCGGTCAGCTGGTGCTGGGACTGCAAGTGGCGGCCGTGGACGGTCGGCTGCCGATCGGCATCGGACGGTCCTTGGCACGTGGCGTGCTGATCTTCCTGGTGGTCCCACCGCTGTTCACCGATGCCGACGGGCGGGGGCTGCAGGACAGGCTGACCAACACCGCGATACTGCGACGCTGACGGGCGCGGGCTATTTGCGGCGCACGGTGCGCTGGACGCCGCGCATCTTGCCCGAGTTCGGCAGCGGCCCCTTCGGCAGCATGCCGGTCCCGGCCCGCGATCCCAGCGCGGCCAACCGCGACTCCAATGAGTCCATCTGCTTGGCGGAGATGTTGGCCGGCAGCCGGGTCAGGTGGCGCTCCAGCTTGGCCAGCGGAATCTCGCCCTCGCCGTTGCCGACGATGATGTCGTAGATCGGAATGTCGCCCACGATGCGCGCCGTGCGCTTCTTCTCCTGCGCCAGCAGCGGCTTGACGCGGCCCGTCGACCCTTCCCCGACGAAGATGACACCCGGCCGGCCGATCACCCGGTGTACCGCGTCGAAATGACCGGTCTGCGCCACCCCGGGGGTCACCCGCCATTTCCCGCGCATGTTGTCCAGCACCCATGCCGCCGCCCCGGCCTGGCCCTCGGCTTGGCGGTAGATGCTCTTCTGGGCGCGGCGTCCGAAGATGATGAACGCCACCAGCGCGCCCAGCACCAGGCCGAACACCGGCATCATGATTGCGGTGAGACCGCCGGCCCAAATCCCGACCCCCACCGACGTGCCGGCGATCAGCACGAAAGCGACGATCATGTACGGCAACAGCCGCTTGTCCTGCTTGCGCTGGATGTTGAACGCCTGCCACAGCTGCTTGCGACGGTCTCTGGACGCCGCCTTGCGGGCGGCCGTCGCCTCGGCCTTGGCGGCCTTGTTCTCGGCAACAGTTCGGGGTTTGGCCATAGTCACCAAGGATACGTACGCGCCGGTTAGCCGGGCGTCGAGGTGCGCGCGGTGCGGGCCTGTTCGTAGAGCCGCCCGGCCCGATACGAAGAGCGCACCAGCGGCCCGGCCAACACGCCGGCGAAGCCCAACCCCTCGGCGTATTGCGCGAAGCCGACGAACTCCTCGGGAGTGACCCACCGTTCGACGGGATGGTGTCGGGCCGACGGGCGCAGGTACTGGGTGATGGTGACGATGTCGCAACCCGCCGCGTGCAGATCGGCCAGCGCGATGCGCACCTCGTCGGGAGTTTCGCCCAGGCCGAGGATGAGATTGCTCTTGGTGACCAGGCCGGCCTCGCGCGCCGCGCCCAGAACGTCCAGGCTGCGCTGGTAAGTGAACGCCGGCCGGATCCGCTTGAAGATGCGTGGCACGGTTTCGACGTTGTGCGCCAACACTTCTGGATTTGATTCGAAGACCTCGGCGAGCCGGGCGGGTTCGCCGTTGAAGTCGGGGACCAGCAGTTCGACACCGGTGTCGGGGTTCAGCTCCTTGATGGCGCGCACCGTCTGCGCATACAGCCAGGCCCCGCCGTCGGGCAGGTCGTCGCGGGCGACTCCGGTGACGGTGGCATACCGCAACCCCATGGTCTGGACGCTCTCGGCGACCCGGCGGGGTTCGTCGCGGTCGAGGTCGGCGGGCTTTCCGGTGTCGATCTGACAGAAGTCGCACCGGCGGGTGCACTGGTCGCCGCCGATCAGGAAGGTGGCTTCCCGGTCCTCCCAGCATTCGAAGATGTTGGGGCAGCCGGCTTCCTCGCAGACCGTGTGCAGACCCTCGCGCCGGACCAGGCTCTTGAGCTCGGTGTACTCCGGCCCCATCCGGACCCGCGTCTTGATCCACGGCGGTTTGCGCTCGATGGGTGTCTGGGCGTTGCGCACCTCCAGACGCAGCAATTTGCGGCCTTCGGGTGCGACAGTCACGACGTCGATGTTACGCGGGTGATGTCGTGTTCCCGGACCGGAAGCAGCCCGTCGAGTGCGGCGCAGACGGCGTCGGCGACGGCGCCGCGTACCTCCTCGACGGTGACCGTGCGCTGCAGTTCGGCAGACAACGACGTCACGCCGGCGTCGCTGATGCCGCACGGCACGATCGCGGTGAACGCAGCCAGGTCGCAGTCGCAGTTGAGCGCGAACCCGTGCAGCGTCGTCGCGCGTGCCACCCGGACCCCGATGGCGGCGACTTTGCGCGCCGGCCGGCCGGGGATCCACACCCCCGAGCGTCCTTCGACCCGCCCGGCTTCCACCCCGACCTCGCGGCACACCCGGATGAGGGCTTCTTCCAGACGCCGCACGTAATTCACCACGTCCAGCGGCTCGGCCAGCCCGATGACCGGGTAGCCGACCAGCTGGCCGGGGCCATGCCAGGTGATCTTGCCGCCGCGATCGGTGTCCACGACGGGAGTGCCGTCCAGCGGGCGTTCCTGCGGTTCGGTGCGACGTCCGGCGGTGTAGACGGCGGGGTGTTCCAGCAGTAACAGCGTGTCGGCGCCACCGGCGACCCGGGAGTCGGCCAACTCGCGCTGCAGCTGCCAGGCGGCACCGTAGTCGACGCTGCCCAGCTGGCGGATGTCGATCGCGCTGGTGGCGGCGCGGATCGACTCCGTCACCTTGGTCACGAACGCCACGCTACCGGCCGGAACCGCCCGAGCGTCACGGCGCGGCGTCGGCTTTGGTCACTGTCGCGTTCAGTGTGAATCGTGGGCGTTCAGTGTGAATCGTGGGCTTCGCGAGTGAAGCCTGGGCGGAATCGCGCCGATTTTCCCACCGTGGGTTCACTCCGAAAGCCGTCATTTCACAACCAACGCCGAGGATTCACGCTCAAGGCCGTGGACCGGCTCGAGCAAGCTGCCGCGTGAACCGTGCC
This sequence comes from Mycobacterium sp. NGS67, assembly GCF_059812185.1. Taxonomy (NCBI): domain Bacteria; kingdom Bacillati; phylum Actinomycetota; class Actinomycetes; order Mycobacteriales; family Mycobacteriaceae; genus Mycobacterium; species Mycobacterium sp. NGS67. The sequence goes on along the minus strand of NZ_JCALCF010000010.1, from coordinate 44,445 downwards.
TGTGAAAGTTTCGTGGCATGTTGCAAGAAAGCCCCGCCGAACCTTGCTCAGACGCGCGCTAATCCCCGTCGCGGCGGGCGGTGGCGTAATGCAGCGCCTCACCGATCGTGTTGTGGTGGAACTGAAAACCGGCCCGCTCCAAGGCCGTCGGAATGGCCCGCTGACCGGTGAGCAGTCCCTCGTCGGCGAATTCACCGAGGGCCGCGCGCACCGCGAAGCCGGGCAGCACCAACGGAGTCGGGCGGTTGATCGCGCGCCCGAACGCGGTGGTGAACTCGGCGTTGGTGACGGGCGCGGGCCCGGTCATGTTGACCGGGCCGGACAACGTGGGGTGCGAGATGGCGAACAGCAGGGCGCGCACCTGGTCTTCGAGGCTGATCCAGGACATGTACTGGCGGCCGCTGCCGAGCCGGGCGCCCAGACCGATCGAGAACACCGGCCGCATCATCCGCAGCGCGCCGCCCGACGGAGCGACCACCACGCCGGTGCGGGCCAACACCACCCGGGTGCCCTCGTACTGGGCCGGCAGCGTGGCCGCTTCCCAATCCACACACAGCTGAGCCAGGAATCCCCTTCCGGCCGGGGCGTTTTCGTCGACCACGCGGTCCTTGGTGTCGCCGTAGTAGCCGACCGCGCTGGCGTTGATCAGGGTGCCCACGCCCGCGTCGGCGACGGCGGCGGCCAGCACTTCGGTCGGTGCGATCCGGCTGTCCCGCAGGCTCTGCTTGAACGCTCCCGACCACCGCCGCTGGCCGACGTTGACGCCACACAGGTTGACCACCACGTCGACGTCGACGAGGGCGTCGGGGTCGAACTCGCCGCCCTCTGGATCCCAGTGCAGCTCTTCGGAATTGGCCGGCGCACGCCGCACGATCCGCAGCACGTCATGGTCGGCCGCGCGCAGCGCCGCGCGCAACGCCGAGCCGATCAACCCAGATGAACCCGCTATGGCGACAACGGCTTTGGCCACAGTACGGAAGCTTCCCTACAGTCCTAGATCGGCCTCGAAGGCACCCTCTTCGAGCCGGTGCTTGACGGTGGTGAGGAAGCGCCCGGCGTCGGCACCGTCGATGAGGCGATGATCGTAGGTCAGCGGCAGATAACTGATCGAGCGGACCCCGATCGACTCGTTGCCCAGGTCGTCGACGATCACCCGGGGCCGCTTGACGATGGCGCCGGTGCCCAGCATGGCGGCCTGCGGCGGCACCAGGATCGGGGTGTCGAACAGCGCGCCCTGGCTGCCGATGTTGGTGATGGTGAACGTGCCCCCGGAAAGCTCGTCGGGCTTGAGTTTGTTCGAGCGTGCCCGGGAGGCGATGTCGGCGATGGCGCGGGCCAGCCCGGCCAGCGACAGGTCGCCGGCGTTGTGGATGACGGGGGAGAGCAGCCCCTGCTCGGTGTCGACGGCGAACCCGAGGTGCTCGGCGTCGTAGTAGGTGATCTCCTTGCTCTCTTCGTTGTAGCTGGCGTTGACGTTGGGGTGTGCCTTGAGGGCGTCGATGACCGCGCGTGCGATGAACGGCAGATAGGTCAGGTTCACGCCCTCGCGTTCGGCGAACGCCGCTTTGGCCCGCGCGCGCAGCGCCACGATCCTGGTCATGTCGACCTCGTGGGTCTGGGTGAGCTGGGCCGTGAGTTGCAGTGATTCGCGGGTCTTCTTGGCGGTGATCTGACGGATCCGGCTGGCCTTCTGCGTGGTGCCGCGCAGGTGCGCCAACGAGGACGTCGCGGCGGCAGGGGCTTTCTTCTCCGGCGCGGCTGTGGGCGCTTCGGCGGCGGGCGCGTCTTTCTTCGCTGTCTTCTTCTCGGCAAGCGCCAGCACATCCTGTTTGCGGATGCGGCCGCCCACGCCCGTGCCGGTCACCTCGGACAGGTCGATGTTGTTCTCCGAAGCCAACTTTCGCACTAACGGAGTGACATACGGGGTGCCGTCCGATTCGGTGGGCTCTTTGTGAGTCGACGCGGGTTCGGCCTTGAGCGGCTCGTTGGCCTTTCCCTTGGGTTCCGCTTGGGATTCGTCCTCCGGCTCTTTTTTCGGTTCCTTTTTGGGCTCTTTTTTCGGCTCTTCCTTGGCTTCTTCTTCTTTGGCCTCTTCCGGGGGCGCTTGCTGGGCGTCTTCCTCGGACTCGGGCTCTTTCTTCTGCTTCGGCTCGGACTCTTTCTTCGCCTCTTCCTTGGGCTCGGACTTCTTGGGTTTCGAGCCCGAGTCCTTGCTGCCGACGCGCGCCAACTCACCGCCGACCTCAACGACGTCGTCCTCTTCGGCGGTGATGCTGACCAGGACACCGGCCACCGGCGACGGGATCTCGGTGTCGACCTTGTCGGTGGACACCTCCACCAGCGGGTCGTCGACCTGCACCGAGTCGCCGACGCTCTTCAGCCAGCGCGTCACGGTGCCTTCGGTGACCGACTCGCCGAGTTCGGGCATCAACACCGGGGTCGAATCCCCGTCGCCGGAATCCTCACCGGATTCGTCTTTCGCCGGCTCGGGCTCGGGCTCGTCGTCGTCCTGCGCAGGCTCTTCCTCTTCGGCAACCGATTCCTGCTGGGCGGGCGCGCTGTCCTCGTCGTCGCCGTCGTCGGTGTCGTCTTGGGTGTCGGCGCTGTCTTGGGTGTCGTCGCTGTCGTCGCTGTCGGTGTCATCCTCGGAGTCACCGATGACGGCAAGCTCGCCGCCGACCTCGACCGTGTCGTCTTCCTGGGCGATGATCTTGGTCAGCACGCCCGCGGCCGGCGACGGGATCTCGGTGTCGACCTTGTCGGTCGAGACCTCGACCAGGGGCTCGTCGACCTCGACCGTGTCGCCTTCCTGCTTGAGCCAGCGGGTCACGGTTCCCTCGGTGACGCTTTCACCAAGTGCCGGCATCTCAACGGAGAAGGCCATCTTTGTTGACTCCTCGATCGGTCGTCGGTCGGCACAGCTCGACCTCTGGCTTACCACATGGTCGTGCACCGGGTACGAAACCCGCGTGGATGTCAAAACTCATCCTGTCACGTGCGGTCGTCGCAGCACATGCAGGGCGCGTGACTGATCCACCGACCGGCGCCGCGCCGCTGCTACGGTGGGCCACTGGTACAGACAGCAAGTCGCAGGTGGCGGAGGTTCGATGCCGGCAACACAACACGCACCACAACAGTTCGTCGATAGCGTCGACGGCACCCGGATCGCCGTGTACGAAGAGGGCAACCGGGAAGGGCCGACGGTGGTCCTGGTACACGGCTGGCCGGACTCGCACGTGTTATGGGACGGGGTCGTACCGCTGCTGGCGCAACGATTCCGGATCATTCGCTACGACAACCGCGGCGTCGGATTGTCCTCGGCTCCCAAACCGGTCTCCGCCTACACGATGGCCCGATTCGCCGACGACTTCGCCGCGGTCATCGGCCAGTTGAGTCCCGGGCAACCGGTGCACGTGCTGGCTCACGACTGGGGTTCGGTCGGGGTGTGGGAGTACCTGACTCGGCCCGGCGCGGGCGACCGGGTCGCGACCTTCACTTCGGTGTCCGGGCCGGCGCACGACCAGCTGGTCCAGTTCATCTTCGGCGGTCTGCGGCAACCGTGGCGTCCGCGCAGATTCGCCCAAGCGGTCAGCCAGGCCGTGCGGCTGACCTACATGGCGTTCTTCTCGATTCCGGTGCTGGCGCCGCTGCTGCTGCGGTTGGCGTTTCGCAGTGCGGCGGTGCGGCGCGCCGTCGTCGACAACATCCCGGTCGAGCAGATCCGTCATTCCGACAACATCGCCAGCGACGCGGCGAACTCGGTCAAGGTGTACCCGGCCAACTACTGGCGCTCGTATTCCGGCAGCTTCCGCCGCCGCGGTGTGCATGTGGTCGACGTACCGGTGCAGCTCATCGTCAACACGCGCGACAAGTATGTGCGGCCGCACGGGTACGACGAGACCGCTCGCTGGGTGCCGCGGTTGTGGCGACGCGACATCCGGGCTGGGCACTTCTCCCCGATGTCGCACCCACAGGTGATGGCCGCCGCGGTGCAGGACTTCGCCGATCTCGCCGACGGCAAGCCGGCCAGCCGCGCGCTGCTGCGCGCCCAGGTGGGCCGTCCGCGCGGCGACTTCGGCGACACGCTGGTGTCGATCACCGGCGCCGGCAGCGGCATCGGGCGCGAGACCGCGCTCGCGTTCGCCCAGGAGGGCGCCGAGATCGTGATCAGCGACATCGACGAGGCCACCGTGAAAGAGACCGCCGCGCTGGTCGCGGACCGCGGCGGGGTCGCGCACGCCTATGTGCTGGACGTGTCGGACGCCGACGCGGTCGAGGCGTTCGCCGAGCGGGTGTGCGCCGAGCACGGGCTGCCCGACATCGTCGTCAACAACGCCGGGGTCGGGCAGGCCGGGGCGTTCCTGCATACCCCGGCCGAGCAGTTCGACCGGGTGCTGGACGTCAATCTCGGCGGCGTGGTCAACGGTTGCCGGGCCTTCGGGCGCCGCCTGGCCGAGCGCGGCACCGGCGGGCACATTGTCAACGTGTCGTCGATGGCCGCCTACGCACCGCTCGGCTCGCTGAACGCGTATTGCACCTCGAAAGCGGCGACATTCATGTTCTCCGACTGCCTGCGCGCCGAGCTCGACGCCGCCGACGTCGGGCTGACCACCATCTGCCCGGGCGTGATCGACACCAACATCATCGCTACGACCCGGTTCGACACGTTGGTCGGGATCGACGACGAGCGGGTCGACGGCCGGCGCGGCCAGTTGGACAAGATGTTCGACATCCGCCGCTACGGTCCGGACAAGGTGGCCAACGCGATCCTGTCCGCGGTCAAGAAGAACAAGCCGATCCGGCCGGTCACCTTCGAGGCCTATGCGCTTTACGGCGTCTCGCGGGTGCTGCCGCAGGCACTGCGCAGCACCGCACGCGTGAAGGTGATTTAAGGCTGCGTGCCGACCGGTGCGCCCTCGGTGCGCCGAAGGGCGAACGCAGCGGCGATGCCGGCCATGCCGATCACCGTCAACGGGATCATCCACATCCGACGGCTCGACACCGACGACTGACACGCGCTCACGAAATCGGTGTGCGGGATGATCTGGTTGAGGATCGGGATGTTGGCGCCGTTCCTGTCGTTGGCGGCCCGCGCGCCGCTCAGGTCGCTGGCTATTCCATTGCCACAGCTAATCGTTCCGCCGTTGCTGTTGGACACCGTCACCGGGACAAGCAGGCCGATCACGCCTGCCAGCAAAAGTGCAGCACTTACTGCGATTATCAACCGTCGCACCGTCATCATCGGCCCTTCCCGCGCAGGGTTTTCCGTCGAAAAGATGTTTAGCCGCGTTCGACTACCGCTAAACGCGTGCGGGATCGGTTCGGTCGAGGATGCCCGAGGGGCGGTAATTCGGCGTGGTCGGGGTATCCGGCAGGCGACGAACGAGGAAGGGACTTGCCGATGACGTTGACCGAGGAGCTGGCGAGGAACCGGGACGTCGAGGCCTCCGTACTGGGTGCCCTCGCCGAACGGCTCGACCCGGCTCAGGTCGCCTAGGCATGGAAGCCGTCGACGCCGTCGTCATCGGGGCCGGACACCACGGTTTGGTCGCGGCGGCGATGTTGGCCGACGCCGGCTGGGACGTGCTGGTGCTGGAGGCTCAACCCGAACCGGGTGGGGCGGTGCGCAGCGCCGAACTGACGCCGGGTTACATCACCGATCTGTTCAGTTCCTACTACCCGATGACAGTGGCGTCGCCGGCGATCACCGCGCTGCGGCTGGAGGAGCACGGCCTGCGCTGGTCGTACGCGCCGGCTGTGGTGGGACACCCGCGCGACGGCGCGGACGACGACCCGCCGGTGCTCTACCCTGACCCGGCACGGACGGCTGCGGAGTTCGGCCGTCGTGAGCCCGCCGACGCCGACAACTGGTTGCGGGTAGTGGAGTTGTGGGACAAGGTCAAAGACCCACTGCTCAATGCGATGCTCTCACCGTTTCCACCGACTGGTGCTCTGCTGCAGTTGCTGCGCAAGCTCGGCACTTCCGAAGCGATACGCCTCGCCAATCTTCTTGTCCAGCCGGCTAATTCGATGGCCCAGCGGATGTTCGACGGCGAGGCGCCGCGAATCATGCTGCTGGGCAATGCAATGCACGCCGACATCCCGCCCGACGCCCCGGGCAGCGGCGTCATGGGCTTCCTGATGACGATGCTTGGTCAGGACGTCGGCTGGCCGGTGCCCGTTGGCGGCTCGGGGCAACTGACGGCAGCGCTGGTCAAGCGCGCATCGTCGGCGGGCGCACGCGTCGAGTGCAACCAGAACGTCGCCCGCATCCAGGTGCAGGGCGGCCGGGCGGTCGGAGTGACGACAGCGTCCGGCCGCACGGTTCGGGCGCGGCGCGCGGTGGTGGCCGATGTGACTGCGCCGCAACTGTTCTGCCAGATGCTGCCGCCGGACACGTTGCCGGACAGCCTGTTACAGGACCTCGAGCACTTCGAGTGGGATCCGCCGGTGGTCAAGGTCAACTATGCGTTGGACCGCCGCGTGCCCTGGCGTGCGGAGCAATTGCGCAGCGTCGGCACGGTCCATCTGGGCGCCGACGGCGACGGGTTGGTGCGCTGGATGGCGGACCTGAACACGCGGGTAGTGCCCGAGCGTCCGTTCATGCTGCTCGGTCAGACCACGACGGCGGATCCGACGAGATCACCGGAGGGCACCGAAAGTGTCTGGGCGTACACGCATTTGCCGCGGGATATCTACGATGATGAGTCGGCGGAGCGGCTGGCCGAGTCGATGGATCAGGTCATCGAGGAACATGCGCCGGGATTCTGCGCCGGGGTGATCCACCGCCACCTGCAGCGACCCTCGGATCTGGAAGCCAGTGACGCGAACCTGTATCGCGGCGCGGTCAACGGCGGGACGTCGCAGTTGCAGCAGATGCTGATCTTTCGTCCCGCGCCGGGAATGGGCCGGGCCGAGACGCCGATCGAGCGGCTCTACCTGGGCAGCGCGTCGGCATCGCCGGGCGGTTCGGTGAACGGCGCCTGCGGGCGCAACGCGGCCAAGGCCGCGCTGGCTGCCGACGGGGTGACCGGCTGGCCGCGGCGGAAGCTGAGCCGGGCGGTGATCTCGCTGCTGACGAAATGACGCCTTATCGCGCAGCCGTCGCCGAGCGTCACGCTGGCGCGGCATTCGCCGTCGAGCGCCACGCCAGCTTGACGCTCGGCGCGTAGAGAGCGGGGACAGGCGCTCGTCAGCCCTTTTCGCAGATGTCTTCCAGCACCGCGAACATGGTGCGGGTCGGGACGCCGGTGCCGCCCTTGGGTGAGTAACCCCAGGCGCTGCCGGTGTTGTAGGCCGGGCCGGCGACGTCGATGTGTGCCCATTGCACCGAGTCGGCGACGAATTCCCGCAGGAACACCCCCGCCACCAGCATCCCGGCGAACCGCTGCCCGCTGATGTTGGACAGGTCGGCCACGTTGGACTTCAAATCGTCCTTGAGTTCGTCGGGCAGCGGCATCGGCCAGCCGTTCTCGCCGACGCGCTGCGAGATCTCGGCGACCCGGTCCCGGAAGTCGTCGCTGCCCATCACCCCGGGAATGCGCGCTCCCAGCGCTACCGTCTGCGCACCGGTCAACGTGGACGTCTCGATCAGATAATCCGGGTTGTCCTCACACGCCCGCACGATCGCGTCGGCCAGGATGAGCCGGCCCTCGGCGTCGGTGTTCTGCACCTCGACGGTGATGCCGCCGTACTGGGTCAGCACATCCCCAGGCCGCTGCGCGGTCGCCGACGGCATGTTCTCGGCCATCGGAACGGTCGCGATGACGTCGATCGGGAGCTCCCGCTGCGCGGCCAGAATCACGGTGGCGATCACCGCGGCCGCTCCGCCCATGTCCGAGGTCATGTGGTGCATCGAGGCGGCCGGCTTGATGGAGATGCCGCCGGTGTCGAACGTGACGCCCTTGCCGACCAGCGCGACCTTCTTGGCCTGTCTGGCGTTCTTGGCCAGCCGCGAGCCGCGATGGGTCAGCCGCACCAACCGCGGCAGGCGCGAGGAACCCTGACCGACACCGATCAGCCCTCCGTACCCGGCCTTCTTCAGCTGCTTGTCGTCGAGGATCTCCACCTCCAGGCCCGCCGATTCGCCGAGTTCTTTGGCGCGTCTGGCGAATTCGGCAGGAAACAGGTGGCTGGGCGGAGTGTTGACGAAGTCGCGCGCGGTGGCCACGGCGGCCGCCACGGCCGCACCGTGCGCGCTTTGCCGTTTGGCGTCCTTCGCCGTAGACAGCACGGTGATCCTGCGCAGCCCAGGGTCTTTCGGTGCCGTCTTGGCGCTGCGGAAAGCGCTGAACCGGTAACCCCCCAGGATCAAACCCTCGACCACCGCCGACGTCACGTCCTGACCGGGCAGCTCACCCAGCGTCGTGATCACCGCCTCGGCTTTGCCCAGCGAACGCGCGGCCACACCGGCCGCGCGGCGCACCACGTCGGCCGGCCATTCGGTGCGGGCCTTGCCCAAGCCGACGGTCAGCACGCTGGCCACCGGCAACGACGACACCACCAGCCGGTGGGTCTGCTCGGTGCCCCCGGTGGCGCCCAGCGCCTGCAGGCCCGCCTCGATCTCGGTGACCGCCTCGGCCGGCAGCAACGTCTCGGCCGCCGCTACCTGAGCGCCGGTCTGTTCGTCGTCACCGGACGAGACGACCGGGACCAGTAACACCGCGGACCCGACCCCGCGTTTGGGCAGCGCGGTCGCGACGGTGACGGACGGGGGTTGGTAACCGGTGGTAGCCACGGGCAACCACCCTAGTCACTGCGGCCTAGGTTGGCTTCTCCGCCGGGTTGTCGAGCAGTTCGTAGGCCGGCACCGGAGCGTCGAAACCCTTGAGCGTCAAGGGTCCGACGGGGGCGCCGCGCCACTCTGGCAATGCGCCGTGCAGCGCCGAATCGACCAGGATCTGCCCCGGTACGGCCGCCGAGACGAGTCGCGCGGCGAGGTTCACCGGGTTGCCGAAGTAATCGCCGTTGATGGCCAGCACCGTGCCGTGCGCCAGCCCGGCCCGCACCTGCAGTCCTTCCTCGCGTGCCTTGGGATGGTTGACGAGATCGAGCGCCGCCGTGGCGAGCTGTTCGGGTGACCCGCACACCCACATCACTTCGTCACCGATGAACTTGACCACCCGGCCGCCGTCGGCGTGCACCACGTCCGACACCGCTGCGGCGAACTCGTTGAGCAGTTCCGACAACTGCCCGGGGGTCAGCGCCTGGGTGAGCGCGGTGAACCCGGAGAGATCGGCAAAACCGATGCCGCACACCACGCTTGACGACGTGTCACGGATGACGCCCTCGAAGTGGGTGCGAGCACTGGTCAGGTGATGACGGTGCACGATGTCGATCAACGCCCCGATCCGCGGCACGAACTCGGCGATCGCGCGGTAGGCCTGGGCGGTGGCGAACTCGTCGTGGGTGTGGGTCATCTGGATGTCGGGGGCGCCGAGGCGGATCATCGTCGACTCGGCTTCGGCGAGCCGGGCCATTGCGGCGCCCAGCACCCGCAGCAGCCCGAACGCGCCGTCCTCGCCCACCACACCCTTGAGCGCGACCCACGTCTGGAGCGCCTCGACGTCGGCCTGGCTCAGCGCGGGCACGTCGGAACCGGCGATGGTCAGCCCCAGCAACCCCCAGGCATGCGCCACCTCGCCGGCCGACAAACCGAGCTGCTCGGCGGCGGCCGCCACGGTGTAGATCGGGCGTCCCGACCAGCCCAGGACGTCCCCGGCCAGCCCGAACAGCCGCCCGCGCCGCTCAGCTTCGGCCATCTCCTCGACAGTGAAACCGAGCTCGTCCAGATACTTGATCAGGTCGGCGCGCTCGCGTGCGTTCGCGATTCCGGCGGCTTCCAGGCCATCCCAATCGAACACCTGCCCAAGTTTGCCACCAGCGGCGGACATTAGGGTGAGACAGCGTGAGCGAGGCGCGGGATCTGCAGCAAGGCCCATTGGAAGAACGGCATCGTGAGCTGGGCGCCACGTTCGCCGAGTTCGGCGGCTGGTCGATGCCGGTCTCGTACGCCGGGACCGTCGGCGAACACAACGCGACCCGCACCGCGGTCGGCCTGTTCGACGTCAGCCATCTCGGCAAGGCGCTGGTGCGCGGTCCCGGCGCGGCGCAGTTCGTCAACGCCGCGCTGACCAACGACCTGACCCGGGTCGGTCCGGGCAAGGCGCAATACACGTTGTGCTGCAACGAATCCGGTGGCGTCATCGACGACCTGATCGCCTATTACGTCGACGACGACGAGATCTTCCTGGTACCCAACGCCGCGAACACCGCCGCCGTCGTCGACGCGCTGCAGGCCGCCGCGCCCGCGGAGCTGACGATCACCAACCTGCATCGCGACTACGCGGTGCTCGCCGTGCAGGGGCCGAAGTCCTCCGACGTGCTGGCTGCGCTCGGTTTGCCGACCGAGATGGACTACATGGGCTACGCGGACTCGTCGTATTCCGGTGTGCCGGTACGGGTTTGCCGCACCGGATACACCGGCGAACACGGCTACGAACTGCTGCCGCCGTGGGAGTCCGCGGGGGTCGTGTTCGACGCCCTGGTGGCCGCGGTCTCCGACGCCGGTGGCCAGCCGGCGGGTCTGGGCGCCCGCGACACCTTGCGTACCGAGATGGGCTATCCGCTGCACGGGCACGAGCTGTCGCCCGACATCTCGCCGCTGCAGGCGCGGTGCGGGTGGGCGATCGGCTGGAAGAAGGACGCCTTCTTCGGCCGCGACGCGCTGCTGGCCGAGAAGCAGGCAGGTCCGCGGCGGCAGCTGCGCGGGCTGAAGATGCTCGGCCGCGGCGTGCTGCGCCCCGGGCTCAACGTGCTCGACGGCGGGTCGACGATCGGGACCACCACGTCGGGAACGTTCTCGCCGACCTTGCAGCGCGGCATCGCGCTGGCGCTGATCGACACCGACGCCGGGGTGCAGGACGGCGGCCAGGTCACCGTCGACGTGCGCGGCCGAGCGGTCGACTGCGAGGTGGTGCGGCCACCGTTCGTCGAGCTGAAAACGCGGTAGCCGGGGCGATTCGCGTGCCGAAAATGCGTTGGCGCACGGTTATACAATCGGCCCCATGACCGGCGCCCCCCTCGAGTTCACGGTTTCGCGCGCGGCCAACCCGGCCAGCGAGACCGAGCGGGCGGCGATCCTGGCCGACCCCGGTTTCGGCCGGTACCACACCGACCACATGGTTTCGATCGACTACGTCGAGGGTCGGGGCTGGCACAACGCCCGCGTGCTCGGCTACGGCCCGATCGAGCTGGATCCGTCGGCGATCGTGCTGCACTACGCGCAGGAAGTGTTCGAAGGACTCAAGGCCTACCGCTGGACCGACGGCTCCGTGGTCTCCTTCCGGCCCGACGCCAACGCCGCCCGGCTGCGCTCGTCGGCGCGGCGACTGGCGATCCCGGAACTGCCCGAAGAGCTCTTCATCGAATCGCTGTGCCAGCTCATCGCGGTCGACAACGACTGGGTGCCCAAGGCCGGCGGCGAAGAGGCGCTGTACCTGCGGCCGTTCATCATCGCCACCGAACCCGGCCTCGGGGTGCGCCCGGCCAAGGAGTACCGCTATCTGCTGATCGCTTCACCCGCCGGCGCCTACTTCAAGGGTGGCATCAGCCCGGTCACCGTCTGGATTTCCACGGAGTACGTGCGGGCCAGCCCGGGCGGCACAGGTGCGGCCAAGTTCGGCGGCAACTACGCCGCCTCGTTGCTGGCGCAGGCCGAGGCCGCCGAACACGGCTGCGACCAGGTGGTGTGGCTGGACGGCGTGGAACGCCGCTACGTCGAGGAGATGGGCGGGATGAACCTGTTCTTCGTGCTCGGCAAGGGCGGGTCGGCGCGACTGGTCACCCCCGAGCTGTCGGGTTCGCTGCTGCCCGGCATCACGCGAGACTCGTTGCTGCAGTTGGCTCTTGACGCCGGTTTCGCGGTCGAGGAACGCAAGATCGACGTCGACGAATGGGAGAAGAAGGCAGCGTCCGGTGAGATCACCGAGGTGTTCGCGTGCGGCACCGCCGCCGTCATCACCCCGGTGGCGCAGGTCAAGTACGGCGAGGACGAGTTCACCATCGCCGACGGCACGCCGGGCGAGGTCACGATGGCCCTGCGCGACACGTTGACGGGGATCCAGCGGGGCACCTTCGCCGACACCCACGGCTGGATGGCGCGGCTCGATTAGGGCGCGAGCAGACGCAGAACCGCATTCCGCGGGTCTCCCGCGTGCGATTCTGCGTCTGCTCGCGCTCAGAAGGCGACCAGCGCCACCGCGGTGACCGTCGTGGTCACTTCGATAGCGGCGCCCAGCACGTCACCGGTGATGCCGCCGAACCGCCGCACGCAATGCGCAACGAGCAGCGCCCCGCACCCGACCGCCAGCAGCACCGCGATCGGCCCCTGCCAGGGCCGCGCCCCCACCGGGACCGCGGCGATCAGCAGAACCAGCAGCCAGGCCAGCGCCACCCAGACCGGCTGGGTGCCCGCGACCTGCACGCCCAACGCGCTGCCCTCGGCCGCGGGCACCGAGCGTCGGCACGTCAACACCGCGGTGCATCGACCGGCGAAGACGGCCAGGACGATCGCTCCCGCGCCCAGCGCGCAAAAAGCAAAGCCCTGCAACCCCATGACCATGACCACCGCCGCCACCCCGAACGGCCCCGTCGACCCGTCGCGCATCACCGCGAGCGCACGCTGCGCCTCGCCGTAGCAGCCCAGCCCGTCGGCCGTGTCGGCGACACCGTCGATGTGCAGGCCTCGCGTCACCAACAGCAGGATTCCGACGGCGAGCAACCCGGACAACGGGCTGGCCGAACCGAACGCAGCGGCCCCGGCCCAGGCCACCGCCGCCGCCAACCCGCCCAGCGCAACACCGACCACCGGTAGCGCCGTCATCGCCCCGCGACCCATCGCCGCGGCCTGTGACCCCGGGACCGGCAGCACCGTTCCGAACGCGAAAGCCGTTGCCACCGAACGGATCACGATGTAGGTCCGGTGACTCCCGCGTCGGTGAACGTCGCCATCGAGCCCAGCGCCGCCACCGCGGCGCGCAGCACAGGCAACGCGACCGCGGCGCCGGTGCCCTCGCCCAGCCGCATGCGCAGGTCGACGATCGGTTCCAGCTCCAGCGCCGTCAGGGCCAGCGTGTGACCCGGTTCGGTGGACCGATGCCCGGCCTGCCACCACTGCCGAGCCCCGGGCGCCAACCGCTCGGCGACCAGTGCCGCTGCCGTCACCGCCATGCCGTCCAGCAACAACGGGGTACGCCGGATCGCGGCCTGCGCGCAGAAGCCGGCCATGGCCGCGAAATCCGCACCGCCACAACGGCGCAACAATTCGACGGGGTCGTCGGAGCCGGCTCGGAACAGGGCGTCGCGGACGGCCGCCGTCTTGCGGGACCAGGCGGCGTCGTCGATCCCGGTGCCGGAGCCGACCACGGCGACCGGCTCGCTGTTGGTCAGCGCCGCCACCAGCACCGCGGCCGGGGTGGTGTTGCCGATGCCCATGTCACCCGCGATCAGCAGGTCGGCGCCGGCGTCCACCTCCTCGTCGGCGATCTGCTGACCGGAGGCGAGCGCCCGGTCGACCTCGTCCTGGGTCAGGGCGTCCTCGACGGCGATGTCGCCGCTGCCGCGGCGGACCTTATCGCTGACCTGTTTGGTCATGCCCAACACGTCGGCACAGTCCACCGCCATATCGGCGATACGCACCGTCGCGCCGGCGACCCGCGCCAGCGCGTTGATCGCGGCCCCGCCGGCTTCGATGTTGGAGACCATCTGGGCGGTCACCTCCGGCGGATAGGCCGACACCCCCGACCGCGCCACGCCGTGGTCACCGGCGAACACCACCACCCGGGCCCGCTCGAATTGCCTTGGCGGACAAGCGCCTTGGCAGGACGCCACCCACACCGACAGCTCCTCCAACCGCCCCAGCGCGCCCCGCGGCTTGGTCAGCGTGTCCTGGCGGGCGCGGGCAGCCACCGCGGCGCCCGGGTCGGGCGGTGACACCGGCGCGAACCCGATCACACCGGCGCCTTGACCGTCAGCGCCTGTCCGGCCACCACCAGCACCACCCGCTCACACAGCGCCGCGGTGCGTTGGTTGAGCGTGCCCAGTTCGTCGGCGAACCGGCGGCCGGACGCGCTGGCCGGCACCACCGTCAACCCCACCTCCGGGCTCACCAGCACCAGTGTCGAGGCGAACGTGCCGACCGCGCACAGCAACTCGTCGAGTGGCGCGTTCACCGATCCGCCGTCCCAGCCGTGGCGGTCCAGGGTGCTGGTCAACCAGGTACCCAGGTCGTCGACGAGAGTCGGAGTAGTGGGGGACTGACGCAACGCGCCGGCCAGATCGCCGGTTTCCACCGTCGTCCAATGAGCGGGGCGACGATCGCGGTGGTCGGCGACGCGCCGCGACCACTCCGGATCGGACCCGTCGACCGGACCCGCCGCCAGATAGCGGACCGCCTCGTCGGGTGCCAGTGCTTCAGCGATGGCTTGCTCCGCCCACCGGGACTTGCCCGATCTGATGCCGCCGAGTACCAGCGTGCGCACCGGGAGTCAGTCGGCTTTCGGGCGGCTGCCGCGCTCGACCTGGGGCCGGGGCATCCGCATGCGCCGCATCTGCGAGGCCCGCCCGGCCGCGTAAATACCGAGCTTCCAATGGCTTTCGGTGTTGTCCGGGAATTTCGCGTCGACCAGCTTGCCGACCTTGCGGCCCAACACGATCCCATCGATCATCATCAACGCCATCAGCAGCAACATTGCCGGCGAGATGTAGTACTGCAACTGTGGCACGGCGAACATGACGGCCAACAGGAACAGCGCCGACGGCATGAACAGGCCGAGCACGTTGCGTCGGGCGTCCACCACGTCGCGGACGTAGCGGCGGACCGGCCCCTGGTCGCGCGGCAGCAGGTAGGCCTCCTCACCGGCCTTCATGCGTTCCTGACGCTCGGTCATCCGGGCTCGCCGGGCGTCCCGTTCGGCGCGGCGCTCCTCGCGGCTGAGCTTCGGGCCGGCCAGCGACTTGCGCCGCGCGCGCGCCTCGGCGGCGGTCATCGGCGCGGGCGCGACCGGACCCTTGCGGCCCTGCCGCCGGGCCTCGTCGCGCTTGGGCGTCGGCCGTCCCTTGGGGCCGGTGGTGCGTGACGCGCGAGACGGCGCCTGGGCCGAACCGGCTTCCTGCTCGGTCGAGTCCGGCGTGTCGTCACCTTCGGCCCCGCTTTTTCCGGAGCCTCTATTGCGGCCCAACAACTTCACGACCGCCAGGTTACTTCGCCGCGCCCGGCCCGCTGAATGCGCCTGTTATGCCTGCGGCGGCGGGCGGGTTAGACCTACGCTGCCAGTAATGAACGGCTCGCAGGCGTCGGATGATGCTGCCGGTGACTTCGGGCCCGGCCGCCTCCAGCTGCCCGCCATGCGGGTGTTGGTGGCCCCCGATTGCTACGGGGACAGTCTGTCCGCGGTGGAAGCGGCCGCCGCCATCGCCACCGGCTGGACGCGCTCACGTCCGGGCGACTCGTTCATCGTCGCCCCGCAATCCGACGGGGGGCCGGGCTTCGTCGAAGTATTGACCAGCCGGATGGGCGGACTGCGTCGACTGCGGGTGTGTGGCCCGTTGGACACCGACGTCGTCGCCGACTGGGTGTTCGACGAACGCTCGGCGACCGCCTATCTGGAGTGCGCGCAGGCTTGCGGGCTGGCGTTACTGGACGGTCCCCCCACGCCGGAGACCGCGATGACCGCCCACAGCAAGGGCGTCGGCCAATTGATCGCCGCCGCGCTGCAGTCCGGCGCCCGGCGGATCGTGGTCGGTTTGGGCGGCAGTGCCTGCACCGACGGCGGCCAGGGCATGGTCGACGAACTCGGCGGGCTGGACCTGGCGCGCAAACGGTTGGCCGGTGTCGAGCTGATCGCCGCGTCGGACGTCGAATACCCGCTGCTGGGCCCGTGGGGTGCGGCCCGCGTGTTCGCCCCCCAGAAGGGAGCCGACACGGCGACCGTCGCCAGGTTGGAGGTACGGCTGGAGGCCTGGGCGCTGGTGTTGGACACCGTCGCCGGACGCGACGTGAGCGCGGAGCCCGGCGCGGGTGCCGCCGGCGGCATCGGGGCCGGACTGCTCGCGCTGGGCGGTCGCTGCGAGTCCGGGGCGGCCATTGTGGCCGAACTCACCCATTTCGCCGACGACCTCGAAGACGCCGACATGATCGTCACGGGCGAGGGGCATTTCGACGAGCAGTCCCTGCACGGCAAGGTCGTCGGGGAGATCGCGGCCGCCGCCCGCCCGCTGGGCATACCGGTGATCGTGCTGGCCGGGCAGGTGTCGGTGGACAAGGCCACCACCCGCGTGTCGGGCATCATGTCGGCCCTGGCGATGTCCGAATACGCAGGTTCGGTGCGGTTGGCACTGGCCGACGCGGCGAATCAACTGATGGGGTTGGCGTCCGAGGTGGCCGCGCGACTCGGGAATAGCGGCCCGCCGGGGTACCGTTGAACCAGTGGGTTTTCACCCGAACAGTCCCCCGGACATCGAGCGGGAGAGCCGGGCGGAATCCACCCGACATATCAGGCATGTAGGAGAAGCAATGACGGTGCAGAACGAGCCGACCGCCACGGCCCACGGGGTGATCCTGACGGACGCCGCCGCCGCCAAGGCGAAATCCCTGCTGGATCAGGAGGGACGCGACGACCTGGCGCTGCGTATCGCGGTGCAGCCGGGCGGGTGTGCGGGCCTTCGTTACAACCTGTTCTTCGACGACCGGACGCTGGATGGCGACCTGACCGTGGAGTTCGGCGGGGTGACCCTGACGGTGGACCGGATGAGCGCGCCCTATGTGCAGGGTGCCTCGATCGACTTCGTCGACACCATCGAGAAGCAGGGCTTCACCATCGACAACCCGAACGCCACGGGTTCGTGCGCGTGCGGCGACTCGTTCAACTGAGCTAGTACTGCCCACCGGTGCGCAGCACGTAGGAGCACACCAGGATCTGACCGCGCTGGAAGAGCAACTGCGCGATGCCTTGCACCTCTTTGCGCGCCGGTCCGCCGGTGCTGGGTGTCGCGTTCATGCTGAACAGCGCCTGAGCCTGGTACTGCGACAGGTAGACGATCTTGTCGATCGAGGTGACTTCCACCTCGGCGAACTGCTTGCGGAACGCGTCGCTGCTGAGCTTGGCCAGCGCCTGGTCGGAGCGCTTGTCCTTGACCGCGTCGTAGATGCCGCACATTGCGTTGCGGACGATGACGTCGGTGTCTTTGTGCGCCAGGGCGTTGAGGTAGGTCTGGATGACCGACTTGGCGGACGCCTCGGAGAACGTGGTCCTGGTGTTGGACCCGTTGGTGCGGACCCCGTAGACGATGGCCGTGGTCAGGCCCGCTATCAGTGCGATCGTCAGCAGGATGCCCAGCAGTAGCCGGCGACGCCGTCGTTTCGGGTAGGGGACCGGTGCCGGCGGCCCGGGATGATAAGGCGCCGCTCCTCCCCCGTCGGGCGGGAAATCGAGGGTTTCAGGCTGGTTGGGGCCGGTCTCGGGGTACGGCTGGCTCTGCTGAGGTCCTTGGTCGCCGACCGGGAGGTTCGGCGGGTGCGGACCGGCCATCGTTGTTCTCCTACGCTGTGGGGTGAGAGGAATGAGCGGGTTGCCGTCCGAGTCCGGAGTCCGGCAACCGGGTGAGTTCTCTAGGCAGGCTAGCGCAACGGCTGCGGGCAGCAGCGTTGGTTGTCCGGCCGGCGTTCATGAGAGGCTAGACGACCTTAGAAACGAAGGGCGGAGATTTAGTGACCATCGCGGTAACCGGTTCCATTGCCACCGACCATTTGATGCGGTTTCCCGGTCGGTTTTCCGAGCAGTTGCTGCCAGAACACCTGAGCAAGGTGTCGCTGAGCTTCCTGGTCGACGACCTGGTGGTGCATCGCGGGGGAGTGGCCGGAAACATCGCCTTCGCCATCGGCGTGCTCGGGGGCAGCGCCGCGCTGGTCGGTGCGGCCGGCAACGACTTCGCCGACTACCGGGACTGGCTGCAGTCGCACGGCGTGAACTGCGACAACGTGCTCATTTCCAACACCGCCCACACCGCGCGGTTCGTCTGCACCACCGATACCGAGATGGCCCAGATCGCGTCGTTCTACCCCGGAGCGATGTCGGAGGCCCGCGACATCAAGCTGGCCGAGGTGGTGCAGAACATCGGCACCCCCGAGTTGGTGATCATCGGCGCCAACGACCCGGCGGCGATGGTCGTGCACACCGACGAGTGCCGCAAGTTGGGGCTGGCGTTCGCCGCGGACCCCTCGCAGCAGCTGGCCCGGCTCTCGGGCGATGAGATCAAGCAGCTCATCGACGGTGCAGCGATCCTGTTCACCAACGACTACGAATGGGATCTGCTGCTGTCCAAGACCGGCTGGTCGGAGGCCGACGTGATGGCGCAGGTCGATCTGCGGGTGACGACGCTGGGCGCCAAGGGTGTCGACATCGTCGAACGCGACGGCACGTCGCTGCACGTCGGAGTGGTGCCCGAGACCAGCCGCACCGACCCGACCGGCGTCGGCGACGCCTTCCGCGCCGGGTTCCTGACCGGCCGCAGCGCCGGACTGAGCCTGGAACGGTCGGCGCAGCTCGGTTCGCTGGTCGCGGTGCTGGTACTGGAATCGACCGGAACCCAGAACTGGGAGTGGGACCGGTCGATCGCGGCCGCGAGGCTGACCAGCGCTTTCGGCGACGAGGCGGCCTCCGAGATCGCCGCGGTGCTCGCCTGAGTCGTTAGCCCGCGAGGAGACGCAAAAGCACCCATTTCTCGCCGAAAATGGGTGCTTTTGTGTCTGTTCGCGCTCAGAGCTCGACCGGGTAGACCGGTTCGCTGATCTGGGGCACCACGCTGTGCTCGACGAAGATCGCGTGCCACAGCATGAAGATCAGCAGCGTCCACAGTCGTCGGCTGTGGTCGGCGGCGCCGAGACGGTGCTCGTCGAGCATGCGACGTACCGCGGCGACGTCGATCAGGTGGCCGGCCTGCGACGACTCGACCATCTCGTAGGCCCATTCCAGCAGTTCACCGGCGCGCAGCCAGTGCCGGATGGGCACCGGAAAGCCCAATTTGGGCCGGTGTAGCACGTGCGCGGGCACGATCGGCTCCAGCGCGCGCCGCAACGCGTACTTGGTGGTGGTGCGGGTGATCTTGGCCTGATAGGGCAGCCGCGACGCGACGGCGAACACCTCGGGATCCAGGAACGGCACCCGCAACTCCAGCGAGTTGGCCATCGTCATCTTGTCGGCCTTGACCAGGATGTCGCCGCGCAGCCAGGTGAACAGGTCGAGGTGCTGCATCCGGGCCACCGGATCCCAGCCGGCCGACTCGGCATAGATCGGGGCGGTGACGTCGGTGTGGGTCCACTCCGCCCGAAATCCGGGCAGCACGTCGCGCAACTGCGCGTCGGAGAAGCTGCGGGCGTTGCCGTAGTAGCGCTCTTCGAGGGTCAACGAGCCACGGTGCAACAGGCTTTTGCCGCGCATGCCTTCCGGCAGCGGCTTGGACACCCGGCCCATGGACCGGCGCAGCGGCCGCGGCAGATAGTCGAAAGGCTTGAGCGACAACGGTTCCCGGTAGATCGTGTAACCACCGAACAGCTCGTCGGCGCCCTCCCCGGACAACACCACCTTGACGTGTTTGCGGGCCTCGCGGGCGACGAAGAACAGCGGGACCAACGCCGGGTCGGCGACCGGCTCGTCGAGGTACCAGACGATTTCGGGCAACGCGCCGACGAACTCTTCGGCGCTGACCACCTTGGCGATGTGCCGCGCGCCGATCGCCTCCGCCGAAGCCACCGCCACGTCGAGTTCGGAAAAGCCCTCGCGCTCGAAACCGGTGGTGAAGGTGATCAGCCGCGGGTTGTGCCGGATCGCCAGCGCCGCGATCGCCGTGGAGTCGATGCCGCCGGACAGGAACGACCCGACCGTGACGTCGGCGCGCATGTGCTTGGCCACCGAATCCTCGAGTACCGCGGTGATCTCGTCGTAGCGGGCCTGCTCGGTGTCCGACGTGATCGGCACCGCCCTGAAGCGCGGCGCGAAGTAACGGGTGACGTCCGGTTCCGCGCCGGGGCGGATGACGGCATAGCAGCCCGATTCGAGCCGGCGCACCCCACGGTGCAGCGTCTCGGGCTCCGGCACGTACTGCAGCACGGTGTAGTGCTGCACCGCGCGCTCGTCGATCCCAGAACCCGCAGCGTCGAAGCCGACCAATTCCGCCAGGTCCAGTAAGCACTTCTTCTCGCTGGCCACCGCGGTGCCGCCGGTGCCGGTCGCCATGAACAGCGGTTTGATGCCGAACGGGTCGCGGGCGCAGAACAGCTCCCGGGTGACGGTGTCCCACAGGGCGAACGCGAACATGCCGCGCAGGCGGGTGAGCACCTCGGGGCCCCAGAAGTGGAATCCGGCGACGATCGCCTCCCCGTCGCCGTCGGTGGTGAATACGTCGCCGTGTTCGGCGCGCAGTTCGTCACGCAGTTCCAGGTAGTTGTAGATCTCCCCGTTGAAGACCAGCACGTAGCGATCCGGCGCGTCCGGCGGCCCCCAACGCAGTGGCTGATGGGAATGGGCGATGTCGATGATGGACAGCCGGTTGAACCCGAAGATCACCGAACCGTCGGCATCCGGGTCCGCCCAGGTGCCGGATTCGTCCGGACCGCGGTGCCGCATCAGGTGCGATGCGCCGCCGATCGCGTCGTCGGCCCGGTCGATGTGCCCCGGGTCGGCCGCACCCGTAGCGCCTGGTTGACCGGCCGGAGCGGCGACGAAGGCCAGCAGTCCACACACGGCGCCCCAGTATGCCGCACGCGGCCGATACCTGCGCGATGCCGCTGGCCGGGCCCCGTCCGGCGGGTCGGGGTGACCAGGCAGTCGCCTGCCGGGTGGGCGTGGTCTACGCTGCGTAGTATTCGACATCCGAGTGAGCCGAGTCGGCTGACAGGCCGGTCGGCCCAGCTTGTGATACAGGAGGCGCCAACGTGACACGTCGCGGGCTCGACCGTTCGCAAAGCCTGTCGCAGTGCAGTTCTGGACGCGCTGGCGGCTTGGCCCGCCGTCTGCGTCCGGTGTTGCTGGTCGCGACTCTGGGTCTGCTGGCGTTCGCCCTCAGTGGCTGCACCTGGCAGGACGCGCTGGCGCTCGGCTGGCCCGAAGGCATCACCCCCCAGGCCCACGCCAACAGGCAACTGTGGATCGGCGCGGTGATCGCTTCTTTCGTCGTCGGGATCATCGTGTGGGGCCTGATCTTCTGGGCTTCGGCCTTCCACCGGCACAAGAAGACCGACACCGAGCTACCTCGGCAGTTCGGCTACAACATGCCGTTGGAGCTGGTGCTCACCGTCACGCCGTTCCTGATCATCTCGGTGCTGTTCTACTTCACGGTCGTGGTGCAGGAGAAGATGACCCACCTGGCCGACGACCCCGAGGTCGTGATCGACATCACCGGTTTCCAGTGGAACTGGAAGTTCGGCTACCAGAGCGTCAACTTCAAGGACAAGACCTTCAAGTACGACGGTCTCGACGAGGCGAAGAAGCGGGCGATGACGTCCAAACCGGAGGGTAAGGACAGGCACGGCGAGGAGCTCGTCGGACCGGTCCACGGACTCAACACCGAGGACCGCACCTATCTGAACTTCGACAAGGTCGAGATCCTGGGGACCAGCACCGAGATCCCGGTCCTGGTGCTGCCGGCTCACAAGCGCATCGAATTCCAACAGGCTTCGGCCGATGTTATCCACGCCTGGTGGGTGCCGGAGTTCCTGTTCAAGCGCGACGTGATGCCCAACCCGGTCGCGAACAACAGCGTCAACCGGTTCCAGGTCGACGAGATCGTCCGGACCGGCGCGTTCGTCGGTCACTGCGCGGAGATGTGCGGCACCTACCACGCGATGATGAACTTCGAGATCCGCGTGGTCGAACCCAACGACTTCGTGGCCTTCCTGCAGCAGCGCATCGCCGGTAAGACCAACGCCGAGGCTCTGCAGGCGATCAACCAGCCGCCGCTGGCGATCAAGACCCGTCCGTTCGACACCCGCCGCGGCGAATTGGCCCCGAGCCCAAGAGGTTAGGACAACTCATGCACATCGAAGCCAGGCTGTTCGAGTTCGTCGCCGCGTTCTTCGTGGTGGTGACGATCCTCTACGGAGTGCTGACCGCCATCTTCGCCGTCGGCGGTGTGGAGTGGGCCGGCACCACCGCGTTGGCGCTGACGGGCGGGCTGGCGTTGATCGTCGCCACCTTCTTCCGGTTCGTCGCCCGTCGTCTGGACACCCGGCCCGAGGACTACGAGGGCGCCGAGATCAGCGACGGGGCAGGGGAATTGGGTTTCTTCAGCCCGCACAGCTGGTGGCCGATCATGATCGCGCTGTCCGGGTCCGTCACGGCCACTGGAATGGCCTTGTGGTTGCCCTGGCTGATCGTCGCGGGCGTGGTGTTCATCCTCGCCTCGGTAGCCGGACTGGTCTTCGAGTACTACGTTGGTCCCGAGAAGCACTGAGCGCTGCCCAGAAGGTCACAATCAGGGCATCAGTTGATCGGTGCCAGTTTGCCGCGGCGGTTGTGTCCCAACCGGTTGGGTAGGGTTTCCGAGGCAGCATGAGAAATCACCGAGCGCGTGTGCGCGGATCCAGTCGCCCAGTCACGCGCGCCGGTCGGGTAGTTGGACAGGGTAGGCAGACATGAGCGGGCCGTATCCGCCGGGATGGGAACCTGACGAATCCGACCGTGCCGGTGAGCCCACCGATCTGGACTCCGGTGGCGACGCACTCGACTACGAACTGTCAGACCCAGACCACGGTGACGGGCCGGATTCGCTTGATGCCGTGGACGTTCCAGCAGACCCCGCAGAAACCGACACCCACTCCCGGGCGTACTCGGCGCCGGAGTCCGAGCAATTCCTCAGCGGCCCGTACATCCCGGCCGATCTGGCGCTCTACGACTACGACAGTTACGACGCCTTCGACCGAGACGAGGACTCCGCTCCGCGCTGGCCCTGGGTGGTCGGCGTCGCGGCGATCGTGGCCGCGATCGCGCTGGTCACGTCGGTGTCACTGCTCGTGACGCATTCCGATTCCCGCCAACTCGCCAACCCCGATACCACCACTTCGTCGTCGACATCGCCGGTGCAGGACCAGATCACCACCACCAAGCCGCCGCCGTCGTCCTCCGAACCGCCGCCACCGCCGCCGTCGTCGTCGGAGCCGCCGCCGCCGCCACCGTCGTCGTCGGAGCCACCGCCGCCACCGCCACCTTCGACCACTGCGCCGCCGCCGTCACCTTCGGCCACTGCGCCGCCGCCTGCGGCACCCAGCCCGAGCGCGGCGGCACCGCCACCGGCGCCGACCACGACCCTGACCGGTCCGCGACAGGTCACCTATTCGGTGACCGGCAGCAAGGCTCCGGGCGACATCATCTCGGTCACCTACGTCGATTCCTCCGGCCGGCGCCGGACCCAGCACAACGTCTATATCCCGTGGTCGATGACGGTCACGCCGATCTCGCAATCCGATGTCGGTTCGCTGGAGGCCTCCAGTCTGTTCCACGTCAGCAAACTGAACTGTTCGATCATCACTAGCGATGGGACGGTATTGTCCGCCAACACCAACGACTCACCGCAGACGAGCTGCTGAATGGTCGGCAGATATTCCGCGTACCGGCGCGGGCCGGATCCGGTGGTCAATCCTGACATCATCGACCGCGTCATGATCGGTGCCTGCGCCGCGATCTGGCTGGTCTTGGTGGGCGTCAGCGTGGCAGCCGCCGTCGCCTTGACGGATTTGGGCCGCGGCTTCCACAAAATGGCGCGGAGCCCCCACACCACGTGGGTGCTGTATGCGGTCATCATCGTCTCCGCGCTGGTCATCGCGGGCGCCATCCCGGTGTTGCTGCGGGCCCGGCGGACGACGCAGGCCGAGCCGGTGGTCCGGTCGAGGGCGCTGCAGGGGCGTGGGCCCGCCAGGCAGCCGGTCCGGGTGGGTGGGCGCCCCGGATCGCGCGCGTTGGCCGAGCCGACGCGCCGGGACGCGGTGAAAGCCTATGGGGGCGTTGACGAGTGGTCCGGTGAGGCCGTCGACCGGCTCTGGTTGCGCGGCACGCTCGCCCTGACCAGTGCCATCGGCGCCGCACTGACCGGCGTCGCGTTGGCGACCTACCTGATGGCCGCGGGTCACGAAGGGGCTTCGTGGGTCAGCTACACGTTCGCCGGACTGATCGCCGCGGGCATGCCGGCGATCGAATGGGCCTACGTGCGACAGCTGCGTAGCGGGCAAGCCGGCCACTAGGCCCCTAGCGGCGCGTCACCGCCGCCCGCCACTGGCGGCGCGTCACCGCCGCCGGCCACTAGCGGCGCGTCACCGCCGCCGGCCCGGCCCCGCTGATCGTGCCTCTAGTGGTGCTCGCCGTTGGAAGAACCGTTACCGGAGCCGTTGATGCCTTCCTGGTGCTCCCGCAACGCCGTGAGGACACGGTGTTCGGCAGCGTGGCTCGCCTCCCGCAGCGCCGAGTCTTCCGTCGTCGGGTCCGCGCGCAGGAAACTGCCGCTACCGGGTGTGCCGGCCGAGCCCAGCTTGTTCATCTTCTTGGGCAGCGGAGCACCCTGGTACTCCAACGGCAGCGGGTGGCCGTGGTCGTCGACGGGGCCCAGTGGCTGATGCAACTCGATGTAGGCGCCATGGGGCAGCCGCTTGATGATGCCGGTCTCCACGCCGTGCTCGAGCACCTCGCGGTCGCTGCGCTGCAGGCCGACCGCCCAGCGGTAGGCGACGAAGTAGACCAGCGGCGGCAGGATCACCATGCCGATGCGGGCGATCCACGTGGTCGCGTTCAGCGAGATATGGAACTTGAACGCGATGATGTCGTTCATGGCCGCCAGCGTCAGCACCATGTAAAAGGAGATCGCCATGGAGCCGACGGCGGTGCGCACCGGTGCGTCCCGCGGCCGCACCAGCAGGTTGTGGTGCTCGTAATCCCCGGTGAAGCGCTTCTCCAGGAACGGGTAAATGGTCAGCAGCACGAAGATCAGGCCCATGATCAACGCCACCCACACCGAAGCCGGAATGGTGTGGTGGAAGAAGTAGAACTCCCATGGCGGCCAGATACGGGCCAGGCCTTCGGTCCACATCATGTAGAAGTCCGGCTGCGAACCGGCGGAGACCTGAGATGGCTTGTAGGGTCCGAGGTTCCAGATCGGGTTGATCGTCAGCAGCCCGCCCATCAGGCCGAGCACGCCGACGATGGCGGCGAAGTACGCACCGGATTTGACGGCGAACACCGGCATGACCCGGACGCCGACGACGTTGTGCTCGGTGCGGCCGGGACCGGGGAACTGGGTGTGCTTCTGGAACCACACCAACGCCATGTGGACGCCGATCAGGGCCAGGATGATCCCCGGCAGCAGCAGGATGTGCAGGGCATACAGCCGCGGGATCAGGATGGTGCCGGGGAAGTCGCCGCCGAACAGTGCCCAGTGCAGCCAGGTTCCGATCACCGGCATGCCCAGCGTGATCGAGGAGAGCGCCGCCCGCAGACCGATCCCGGAGAGCAGGTCGTCGGGCAACGAGTAGCCGAAATAACCCTCGAACATGGCCAGGATCAGCAGCAGCGAACCGATGACCCAGTTGGCCTCGCGCGGCCTGCGGTATGCGGCGGTGAAGAAGATGCGCGCCAGGTGCACCATGATCGCCGCCGCGAAGATCAGCGCGGCCCAGTGGTGGACCTGGCGGACGAACAGGCCACCGCGGACCTCGAAGGAGATGTGCAGCGCCGACTCGTAGGCGCGCGACATCTCCACGCCGCGCAGCGGCTGGTAGACGCCGTTGTAGGTGACTTCGGCCATGGACGGGTCGAAGAACAGCGTCAGGTACACGCCTGTGATCAGCAGCACGATGAAGCTGTACAGGGCGATCTCGCCGAGCAGGAACGACCAGTGGGTCGGGAACACCTTGTTGAGCTGACGACGCACCGCCGCCGACGGGTGGTAGCGAGTGTCGACCGCGTCGCCCTGGCCGGCCAGGACGTCACCGATTTTCGGAGGGCTCAGTTTAGGACTCATGAGGTTGTGCGCTCCCAGAATGCCGGTCCTACGGGTTCGACGAAGTCGCCGTTGGCGACGAGATACCCGTTCTTGTCGATTGTGATCGGCAGCTGCGCCAGTGCACGGGCCGCGGGACCGAAGATCGGCTTGGCGAAGTGCAGGGCGTCGAACTGCGACTGATGGCACGGGCACAAGATGCGGTAGGACTGCTGCTCGTACAGCGAGGCCGGGCAGCCCAGGTGCGAGCAGACCTTCGTGTAGGCGAAGAACTCCCCGAAGTTGAAGCTTTCCTGACCCTTGCGCTTGACCACCCGGTCCACGTCGCTGGGTTTGATCCGGATGAGCATCACCGGGTTACGGATGCCCATGGCGATTTCCGACAGTTTCTCGTGCGATTCCACCGTGGTTCCGTCGCCGTCGGATTCGCGCCAGGGGAAGACGGTCTCCATCCCGCCGGCGTCGATGTCCTCGGGACGCATCTTCACGAACGGCGGGCCGTCGTGGGCGCCCGTGGCCCGGGCCAGGAAGATGGTCTCGCCCTTGAACCGTGGTGTCCAGCCCGACGTCCACAGTTCCGCCTTCATGCCCTCGGCGGTGGGAACGACCGGCTTCCACGGGTTCTTGATCAGGCCGCCGGCAAACGCGACCAGGGTGCCCAGACCGAACGCACCCAGGCCGATGCCGAACGAAAGTCCGATCAGCTTGCGGCGTCCGACCGTCGACCCTTCATAAGCGTCGGCCAGGTTCGCCACCACCGTCTTGCGGTCGATCTCGCGGGATGCCCCGTCGTGACGGTCCTGGATCGTGATCTCTTGTGGGATAAAGCGTTTCTGGTACAGCACCGCGCCGATGGCGATCGCCAGAATGGAGCCGCCGAAGGTCAGCCCATAGAGCGGGGTGGCCAGCGAGTACCAGAAGTTGCCCGGCGTCCCGCTCGGTTTGTACTCCCACGGCCAGAACAGGAAAACCACCAGCAGGGCAAGCCCCAGTCCACCGCCCAGCAAAAGCCAGCGTGCCACCGAGCGCTCCGCACGCTTCTCGGCTTTGGTGCCCTCAACGGGCCAGCGGGACTCTTTGTAGACGATCTGGACGCCGTCCATCTCGCTGCCCAGGTCCAGCAGTTCCTGCCGCGACATGTTGGCCAGCGCGCCGTCGTCCGGCTCCTTGCGACCCAGGTGGGTGTCGGTGTCGGTGTCCGAGCTGGCCTTGCGGCCGGCGTCGTGCGTCACGTCAGAACCCTCGCTCACGTCCGTGCCCCAATCCACAGTGCCAGCCCGATAGCAGCGACCATGCCGATGATCCAAGCGGCCATGCCCTCGGGTGCGGGTCCGAACCCGCCCAGTCCGTAGCCGCCCGGCGACGGCTCCTCAGCCGTGGTCCGCACGTAGGCGATGATGTCCTTCTTCGCTTCCAGCGACAGCTGCCGGTCGGAGAACTTCGGCATGTTCTGCGGACCGGTCAGCATGGCGGTGAGGATCTGCTGCTCGTTGGCCGGTCCCAGGTCCGGCGCGTATTTCCCGGACGACAGCGCGCCGCCCTTGCCGGTGAAGTTGTGGCACGACGCGCAGTTCAGCCGGAAGAGGTCGCCGCCGCGCCCGAGGTCGGTGCCGCGCAGCGACTCCATCTGCAGGCTGCCGTCGGGGTTGCGCAGCACGGTCGGGCCGCCACCCCTGGCTTGCACGTAGGCGCCGATCGCGTCGATCTGGTGTTCGTCGAAGACCGGTTCCTTGCGCTGGGCCTGCGCCTCACCGCGCATCGCCGGCATGCGTCCGGTCGACACCTGGAAATAGATGGCCGCCTCGCCGACACCGATCAGGCTGGGCCCGTGGTCGGGCACCCCCTGCAGGTTGGCGCCGTGGCAGGACACGCAGGACGTCTCGAAGAGCTGCTTGCCGGTCCGCTGCAGCGCCGAGCCCGATTCGTCGGCCACGGCCACCTGCGGCGTCGGCGTCAGCACCGCTGCCAGGCCACCGGCGATGGTCAGCGCGATCAGCAGCAACAGGCCGCCGGACAGGCGACGGCGCAGACGCCGGCGGGACCGGGCCTTACGCTCACCGCTACCAGATCGGGTAGACCCCAATTTCCTCAACCGACACTCCTCTTTTGCTGGATTCGTAGCCGCGGGCTCATCGGATGAAATAAATGACCGCGAACAGCGCGATCCACACGATGTCGACGAAGTGCCAGTAGTACGAGACGACGATGCTGGCGGTCGCCTGAGCCGGGGTGAACTTACTCATCCTGGTGCGGATCAGCAGGAAGATGAACGCGATCAGACCGCCGGTGACGTGCAGGCCGTGAAACCCGGTCGCCAGGTAGAAGACGCTGCCGTAGGCGCTGCCGGGGATGGTGGTGCCGTGTTGAACCAGGTGAACGTACTCGTAGGCCTGGCCCAGGATGAAGAACAACCCCATCCCGAAGGTGAGTAGATACCAGCGGCGCAGCCCGAAGACGTCGCCCCGTTCCGCGGCGAAAACACCCATCTGGCAGGTGAACGACGAAGCGATCAGCACCAGCGTCACCGGCACCGCCTGATACAGGTTCAGCTCGGTCGGCGGCGGCGGCCAGTTCCCGGCTGCCTGCGCTCGCGCCGTGAAGTAGAACGCGAACAGGCCAGCAAAGAACATGAGCTCGCTGGAAAGCCACACTATGGTGCCAACACTGACCATATTGGGCCGGTTCAGCGAATGCACTCGCGACGTAATCGCAGTACCCGAGGTCCCTACAGCACTCGTCACATCCGCAAGTATGACGCTTTGTAGTTGTCGAGCACTACCCGGGTGACATTTTTCGCGTAATTCGGCGTGGCGGCGGTTGGGTGGCGGTCGGGTACGCGTGGGACCATCGGCGCGTGGCTGCGTCGTCTGAGGCTGTTCCGTCCGCGGGTCTTCCCGGTGCGGCACCGTCCTGGCCGCGGGTGCTGGGGCGACTGACCGAGCGGCGGAATCTGACGCGGGGGGATGCCGCCTGGGCCATGGACCAGATCATGGGCGGAGACGCGCAGCCGGCTCAGATCGCGGCGTTCGCGGTGGCGCTGAAGATGAAGGGTCCCACGGCCGACGAAGTCAGCGAGCTGGCCGGTGTCATGCTCGACCACGCCCGCCCCATGCCTGTCGACGCGCTGCCCGAGGACGCTGTGGATGTCGTCGGTACCGGAGGTGACGGGTTCAACACCGTCAACCTGTCCACCATGGCCTCGATCGTGGTGGCGGCGGCCGGCGTCCCCGTCGTCAAACACGGCAACCGCGCGGCCTCGTCGCTGTCCGGCGGCGCCGACACGCTGGAAGCTCTCGGGGTGCGCATCGACCTGGAACCCGAACAGGTCGCCCGCAGCCTTCAAGAGCTGGGGATCGGGTTCTGCTTCGCGCCGCAGTTCCATCCCTCCTACCGGCACGCGTCAGCGGTGCGGCGCGAAATCGGAGTACCCACCGTATTTAATCTCCTTGGGCCGCTTACCAATCCGGCCCGGCCGCGGGCCGGCCTGATCGGTTGCGCGTTCGCCGATCTGGCCGAGGTGATGGCCGGGGTGTTTGCCGCGCGCCGGTCGAGTGTGTTGGTGGTGCACGGCGACGACGGGCTCGACGAACTGACCACCACCACGACGAGCACCATCTGGCGGGTGCAGGCGGGCACCGTGGACAAGCTGAAGTTCGATCCCGCGGGGTTCGGTTTCGCCCGCGCCGACATCGACGAGTTGCGCGGTGGCGACGCCCAGGTCAACGCCGCGGAGGTGCGGGCCGTGCTGGCCGGGGAGAAGGGTCCGGTGCGCGACGCCGTCGTGCTCAACGCGGCGGGGGCACTGGTGGCCCACGCGGGATTATCCAGCCGCGCTGAATGGCTGCCGGCGTGGGAAGACGGGTTGCGCCGCGCCGCCGACACGATCGACACCGGGGCGGCCGAACAGTTGCTCGCGCGTTGGGTGCGGTTCGGTCAGCAGGTGTGAATCGGCCTGCTCACCGGCCAGGCGCGCCGAGCGGGCCGTGGCCGCCCACGCCGCCCAGGCGCCCGCCGCCCGCAGTGGCGAGGCCCAACCGTCACCGCTGACGCGCACGATCCGCACTCCCGGCGTGGCCAGCCACCGGGCGATCAGTGCGGTCTCTTCGACCAGCGCGCCGCCGAGCGGTGCCGGCGCCGGCAGGACCGCCTGGGCGCCGGCGACAAGGGTCTCGACGACGGGCATCGGCGGCACACCGCGCGCGGCGGTCCCCGCGGCGGCCAGTTGGCCGTGCCGGATGACGGCCAGCTGGTAGCCGTCCTTGCCGTCGGGGCCGTCCGGCTTGGCGACGATCAACTCGGGCAGCGCGGTCAGGGTCCGCAACCGCTGGCCTCGCCACAGCACCTCAACGGCGGTGGCGATGTGGTCGCGCAGGCGTGCCGCGCTCTCGTAATGATGCCGTTCGGCCAGCGCGGTGACCGCGGCCGCAGCCGCGGCCAGCGGGCTGTTGTCGGTGCCCTCGATCAACCCCGTCGCACGACGCACCGCCTCGGCGTAGTGCTCGGCGGTTACGTCCCGGGCTGCCGGGCACGGCGATATCTCGACTTCGGCACACGCCGGACCGTGCCGGGCCGACCGGGCCAGCCTTTTGGTGCAGGTCCGTACCCCGGTGAACCGGGCAAGCAGGGCGGCGGTGTCCGCGGCCTCGGTGCGGGACCGGAACGGTCCGACGGCGCGGTCATGCCCGGGGTTGCGGACCACCGAGAACCGCGGGAACGCCTCGTCGGTGAGCACCAGCCACCACCAGCGGTGCGGGAAGCGCGACCGACGGTTGTAGGGCGGGCCGTGAGCGACCAGCAACCGGAGCTCACGCACGCCGGCTTCCAGCGCGTGCGCGCACTCCACGTGGTCGATCGCGCCGGCCAGGGCGACCATCTCCTTCATCCGGCCCCGCGGATCGGCGCCGTTGAAGTATTGGCTGACGCGACGTCGCAGGTCGACGGCGGTGCCGATGTAGAGCACCTCCGACGCCGGTCCGCGGAACAGGTAGACACCGGGGCGGCGCGGCAGTCCGTCGGCCAGCACCCGCTTGCGCCGCTGAGCGGGCGTGACGTCGGGCAGATACGAGCGCAGTTCGGTGTAGGTGTGGATGCCCTGGTTGCCGACTCGTTCGATGAGCGCGTGCAGGACGTCCACGGTGGCGCGGGCGTCGTCGAGGGCGCGGTGAGTGGGCTGGGTTGCCACCGCGAACAGCCGGGCCAACTCCGCCAGTCGCACGCTGGGGGCTTCCTCGCGGCTCAGCACCCGCCGCGCCAACCGCACCGTGCACAGCACCTTGGGGCGGGGCCAGTTCAGCTGACAGCGCTCGGCGGCGGCGCGCAGGAACCCGATGTCGAAGCCGGCGTTGTGGGCCACCAGCACCGAGTCGGCGGCGAACTCGAAGAACATCGGCAGCACCGCGTCGATGGGCGGGGCGTCGCACACCATTGCCGTGGTGATCCCGGTCAGCTGGACGATCTGCGGCGGGATGCTGCGCTGCGGGTCGACCAGGGTGGCGAACTCACCCAGCACGACACCGCCGCGCACCTTGACCGCGCCTATCTCGGTGATCGCGTCGGGTACGACGCCGGGGTGCCCGACCGCGCGCCCGCCGGTGGTCTCCAGGTCGACCACCACAAAGGTGGTCTCGCGCAGCGAAGGCTCTTCGCCGGCGTCCCACCCGTCCAGTCCGGCGAAGCTGAGTTGACTCCCACCGGTAGCACTCATGGGCGTGACGTTAAGCAGGGGCACCGACACCGTTGGCGTTGCCACGCCGAACGGTGTTGTCGGTGCCGACCGTTACCGTGCGGATCAGCTCGATTTATGGATGAGAGCTCGGACGAAAGGACTCAGATGGCACTCAGCAGCGGAGCTGAAAGGGAGCGCCGTCCCGTCGACGCCGGGGCGCTCCGGCCCGGGGAGTCGGTGGTCATCGACTGCGACGATTGCGCGGTCCGCGGGCCGGGGTGTCGCGAGTGCGTGGTCAGCGTATTACTCGGCGTGCCCGAATCCCTTTCCTACGACGAACAAGTCGCGTTGCAGGCGCTCGCCGAGGTGGGATTGGCGCCGCGGTTGCGGCTGGTCCCGATCCGGCGCGGACGTGAGCCCGGGGTCGCGTGAGGCTCGTGTATGGTCGACGACGGCAAGATCCCTGCACCACATAGAAATGACAGAAATCTTCCTAATTTCTTAAGCCCTCCCTTTGGACAAACGCCGATATCGTTTCGTAACCTGTTTGAGACCTAAACCCGCTCGACGCATTGGCGTCGATGGCAGTTTAAGGAAGCAAATCTTGAGGCTCGACTTTTGGCATTCGACCGTGCGCGTCATCAAGAGGTCTGCCCTCGGTTCGTTAGCGAGCTTCGTCGTGTTGTCCGGCATTTCGGCCGCGGGTGTGATGGCCGATCCCGCCGAGGACGCGCTGGCAAAACTCAACGAGCTGTCCCGGCGGGCTGAGCAGACCACCGAGGCGATGCACAGCGCACAACTCGACTTGAACGACAAGTTGGGCGCCTTGCAGGCCGCGGAGCGGAAGCTGGCCGACGACCAGGCCGCCGCGGACGCCGCGAAGGCGCGATTGGCCTCGTTCCAGACCGCGGTCAACAAGGTTGCCGCAGCCGCCTACATGGGTGGTCGCACCGACGGGCTGGACGCCATGCTGACCGCGGAGTCGCCGCAGCTGCTGATCGACGGTCTGGCCGTACAGCGGGTGATGGCCCGTCAAATGTCAACTCAGATGGCCAATTTCAAGGCCGCTGGCGAGCAGGCCGCCAAGGCCGAGCAGGTGTCTGCGAAATCGGCGGCCGACGCCAAGGCCGCCGCCGAGCAGGCCGCCGCGGTGCGGGCCAACCTGCAGCACAAGCAGAGCCAGTTGCAGGTGCAGATCGCCGTGGTGAAGTCCCAATACATGGCGTTGACGCCCGAACAGCGCACCGCCATGGCCAATCCCGGACCGGCGCCGGAGGGTGTGCCGGGTGCGCCGGCCCCCGAGGCGTTGCCGCCCGGCGCGCCGCCCGCGCCAGACGGTGCGCCGGCTCCCGGTCAGGTGCCGCCGCCCGGCGGTTTCACCGGAGCGCCGTTCACCGAACCCGGTGGCGGTGGTGGTGGCGGGGACCGTGCGGTGGTCGTGCAGGCCGCGTTGACCCAGATCGGATCGCCGTACGTGTGGGGTGGCGCTGCGCCCGGCGGGTTCGACTGCTCCGGGCTGGTCATGTGGGCGTTCCAGCAGGCGGGCATCTCGCTGCCGCACTCGAGTCAGGCGCTGGCACACGGCGGCCAGCCGGTGTCGCTCGGCGAGCTGCAACCCGGTGACGTGCTGACGTTCTACTCCGACGCATCGCACGCCGGCATCTACATCGGCGACGGGATGATGGTGCATTCCTCCACCTTCGGCCAGCCGGTTCGGGTGGTGCCGATGAACTCCTCCGGCCCGATCTACGACGCCCGGCGCTACTGAGATTCGCGTGGCAGTGCCGCGCCTGCTGCTGGCAGGCGTACTGCTCGCTGAGTTGATCGCGGCGCTCGTCCTCCCGGTTCATCCGATGACGGCCACGCACGATCGGGTGGTGCGGGCGGTCAACCTCGGCGGACCTGACGCGGACCGTCTGCTGTCGCGGGTGTCGGTGCACATGCGTTCCGCGGTGGATGCAGTCGTGGACTTCTGGGGTGCCGATTGGCCACCCGAGATCCCGGTGGTGACCACCGGTTCGGACGAGCAGTTCCGAGTCGCGGCCGGCGGCGGTCCGGCCGCACAGTGGACGGACATCGCGGCGGTGACGGTGGCCGATCGTGTCGACCCGGCGCACCGCACGGTGGCCAACGCCCGGATCGTGTTCGCCCCCGGCGCAGCCGGCATGAGCGACAGCGCACTGCGAATTGTGCTGTCCCACGAGCTGTTTCATTACGCGGCGCGGGCCGACACCGCGCTGGACGCCCCACGCTGGCTGACCGAAGGGGTGGCCGACTACGTCGCCCGACCCCAGCCCGCGGTGCCGGCCGGCTCTGCCACGTCATTGCCGTCAGACGACGATCTGGACGCCCCCGGCCCGCTGCGCTCGCTGGCATACGACCGGTCCTGGTGGTTCGCGCGATTCGTCGCCGATACCTATGGGGCCTTGAAACTGCGCGAACTGTACGTGGCGGCGTGCGGTGTCGGGCACGCGGATGTGCCCGGCGCCGTCCGCGCGGTCCTCGGCCTGGATCTGCCCGGCGTGCTGACGCACTGGCAGCAGTGGATGGCCAGTCGCGCCTGATCCGCGCCGCTACCGGGTCGCGCGTGCCTGCCGCGCTAACGTGACGTGGTGAGCCGGGTCTTGCTGGTAACCAACGACTTTCCCCCGCGACGTGGCGGCATCCAGTCGTATCTGGGGGAATTCGTGGACCGCCTGGTCGACTCCGGTTCGCACACCATCACGGTGTATGCGCCAAAGTGGAAGGGCGCCGGGGAGTTTGACGAAGCCGCGGGCTACCGGGTGGTGCGCCATCCCACCACACTGATGCTGCCGGTCCCGACGGTGGACATGCGGATGCGCCGGCTGATTGCCGAGCACGACATCGACACAGTCTGGTTCGGTGCTGCCGCGCCACTGGCGTTGTTGGCGCCGCGGGCCCGCCAGGCCGGGGTGGCGAGGGTGCTGGCCAGTACCCACGGTCACGAAGTGGGGTGGTCGATGCTGCCGGTCGCGCGGTCGGTGCTGCGCCGGATCGGTGACGGGACCGATGTGGTGACCTTCGTCAGTCGTTACACCAGATCCAGGTTCGCGCCCGCCTTCGGGCCGGGGGCCTCGCTGGAATACCTGCCACCCGGGGTGGACAGCGACCGGTTCCGGCCGGATCCGGCTGCCCGCGCCGAATTGCGCGCGCGGTATCGGCTGGGTGATCGGCCGACGGTGGTGTGCGTGTCGCGGCTGGTGCCGCGCAAGGGCCAGGACATGCTGATCCGTGCATTGCCGTCGATCCGGCGCCAGGTCGACGGTGCCGCTCTGGTGATCGTCGGCGGCGGTCCGTACCTGGAGACGCTGCGCAAGCTGGCCCGGGAGAACGGCGTGGCCGACGACGTAACGTTCACCGGTGGCATCCCTGGCGACGCCCTGCCCGCCCACCATGCGATGGCCGACGTGTTCGCGATGCCGTGCCGGACCCGCGGAGCGGGGATGGACGTGGAGGGTTTGGGCATCGTCTTCCTCGAGGCGTCGGCGACGGGGGTGCCGGTGGTCGCCGGCGACTCCGGTGGCGCGCCGGAAACGGTGCAGCACAACGAGACTGGATTGGTGGTGGACGGCAACTCGGTGAACCAGATCGCCGAAGCGATCACCGGGTTGCTGACCGACCGCGACCGGGCGGCGGCGATGGGCGCCGCCGGCCGGGAGTGGGTGACGGCACAGTGGCGCTGGGACACGCTGGCCGCGCGCCTCACCGACCTGCTGCGTTAGGCGTGCCGAGCAGTTCGGTGTGGCGAGCAGTTCGGTGTGCCGAGCAGACGCAAAAGCCCCCATTTTCGTGCCGAAATGGGGGCTTTTGCGTCTGCTCGCGCGGGGAGGCGGCTACTCCTTGTCGTAGATCGCCTCGATGTCGGAAGCGAACTTCTCGGCGACCACGTTGCGCTTGACCTTCATCGTCGGCGTCAACTCACCGGTGTCCTCGGTGAAGTCGACCGGCAGGATCCGGAACTTGCGGATCGACTCGGCATTCGACACCTGCAGGTTGGCCTGCTTGACGGCAGTGTCCACCTCGGCGACCAGGTCGGGGTCGGTGGCCAGGTCGCCCACCGAGGCACCGTCGGATTTGCTGTTGCGGCTCTTCCAGCCGTCGAACGCCTCCGGGTCGATGGTGATCAGCGCGCCGATGAACGGCTTGTTGTCGCCGACCACCATGGCCTGACTGATCAGCGGGTGCGACCGCAACTGGTCCTCGAGCACCGCGGGTGCGACGTTCTTGCCGCCGGCGGTGACGATCAGCTCCTTCTTGCGGCCGGTGATGCTCAAGAAGCCGTCCTCGTCGATCGAGCCCAGGTCGCCGGTGCGGAACCAGCCGTCGGTGAATGCCTCCTCGGTGGCCTGCTCGTTCTGCCAGTAGCCGCTGAACACCACGCCGCCGCGCACCAGCAGTTCCTTGTCGTCGGCGATCTTGAGGCTGTTGCCGGGCAGCAAGCTGCCGACGGTCCCGATCTTCAGGCCGTTGATCTGGTTGACCGTGATCGCGGCACTGGTCTCGGTCAAGCCGTAGCCCTCGTAGATGGTCAGTCCGACCCCGCGGTAGAAGTGGCCCAGCCGCGCGCCGAGCGGTGCACCGCCGGAAACCGCGGCGTGGCAGTCGCCACCCAACGCAGCGCGCAGCTTGTGGTAGACGAGCCGGTCGAACAGCGCATGCTTGGCGCGCAGCACCAGCCCGGGCTTGCCGTCGTCGTAGGCGCGGCTCCAGTCCACCGCCGTCTGCACCGCGGCCTTGAATACGGCGCCTTTGCCGTCGTTGGAGGCGTTCTGCGAGGCGGTGTTGTACACCTTCTCGAAGACACGCGGAACCGACACCACCACAGTCGGTTTGAACTCCGCGAACAAAGGCAGCAGATTCTTGATGTCGCTGGTGAAGCCTACGGTGACTTTGCTGGTGAACGCCGACAGCGTCAGCGCCCGAGCCAGCACGTGCGCCAGCGGCAAGAAG
This sequence comes from Mycobacterium sp. NGS67, assembly GCF_059812185.1. NCBI lineage: Bacteria > Bacillati > Actinomycetota > Actinomycetes > Mycobacteriales > Mycobacteriaceae > Mycobacterium > Mycobacterium sp. NGS67. Next base: position 7,772 of record NZ_JCALCF010000010.1, on the reverse strand, counting down.
ACCAGCAACCTCTGCCCCTCACACAGCAGCGTCGGCAGGCACTCGCGGGTGCCGCGAATCTCGTACAGCAGGTTGGAGTGGGTGAGTTGGCAGCCTTTGGGCCGTCCGGTGGTGCCCGAGGTGTAGATCAGCGTCGCGGGGTCTTCGGAGCGCAGTGCTTCCTGGCGCGCGGTCAGCTCGGCGGCGTCGACGGATTCGCCTGCCTCCACCAGCTGCTCGAGTGCTTTGGGGCCGGATCCGTCGATGTGCAGCACGCGGCGCAACGCGGGCAGTTCACCGGTGAGCTCGGTGACGGTCGCGGCGTGCGCATCGGTTTCGGCGAACGCCAGCACCGCCTCGGAGTTCTGCAGCACCCACCGCACTTGCTCTGCCGAGGACGTCTCGTAGATCGGCACGGTCACCGCGCCCACCGCCAGGATCGCCAGATCCAGGATCGCCCACTCGTAGCGGGTGGCCGAGAAGATCGACACCCGGTCCCCGGCCTCTACTCCCAGAGCGATCAAACCCAGTGCGGCAGCGCGGATTTCGGCGGCGGCCTGCGCGCAGGTGACGTCGGTCCACTCGCCGTCGACCTGCCGCTGGTAGATCACGTAGTCGGGGTCGTTACGTTCGTGTTCGAAGACCACGGCCGCGACGTTGTCGTGCTCGTCGACGGAAAAGCGGGCCGGGACACTGTACTGACGCACTCTATTTACCTCGCTTGACCTGACGTGGCGGTTGACGGTGGTCGGCTTGTCGTAACCCAGCCTAGTGCGGTCCCTGCGGCACTTCGGAGCCGAACCGGTTCGACGTGGGCGGGTATGTGAAGCTGTGGCGATGAACAGCATCCAGATCGCTGACCAAACATATGTCGCCGCCGACGGAGCACTGGTCGGGGCTGCCATCGCCGATCCGTCCAAATGGCGTCGCTGGTGGCCTGACCTGCGGCTGCAGGTCACCGAGGATCGCGCCGAGAAAGGCATCCGATGGATGGTCGCCGGGGCCTTGACGGGCACGATGGAGGTCTGGCTGGAACCGTCCCTGGACGGGGTGGTGCTGCACTACTTCCTGCACGCGGAGCCCACCGGCGTTTCGGCTGCGGAGCTGGCCAAGCTGAACCTGGCGAAAGTGACGCACCGGCGCCGGGTGGCGGGCAAGAAGATGGCGTTCGAAGTGAAGACGACGCTGGAAGAGTCGCGTCCGGTCGGCGTTTCTCCGGTAGTTTGACCGGGTCGAGGTTTGCCTCGATACGGTCTGGAAACTCGGCATGGAAGAGTACCGTTTTGCAGGAGAATTGGGGCGCTCCGGCAAACGATCGGGCGGGGAAAGGGAAGTAACCAGGTGGCGGACAAGACCGAGCAGACGATCTACATCGATGCGGATCCGGCTGAGGTGATGAAGGCCATCGCCGACCTCGAGTCCTACCCGGACTGGATCAACGAGTACAAGAAGGTCGATGTCCTCGAAGCCGACGACGACGGCTACCCGAAGAAGGCGCGGATGCTGATGGACGCGACCATCTTCAAAGACACCCTGATCATGAACTACCAGTGGCCGGCGGACCGGAAGTCGCTGAGCTGGACCCTGGAATCCAGCTCGCTACTCAAGTCGCTGGAAGGCTCATACCTCTTGGCGCCCAATGGTTCTGGTACTGACGTCACTTATCAGCTGGCGGTCGATCTGGCCGTGCCGATGATCGGCATGCTCAAGCGCAAGGCCGAACGCAGGCTGATCGACGGCGCGTTGAAAGATCTGAAGAAACGAGTCGAGGGCTGAGTGATTCCGTCGCCCTCACCCCGGCCCGGATCAGTCTTTTCGTCGGCAAAGGCGGGGTAGGGAAATCCACCCTGGCATCCGCGACCGCGGTCAGCGATGCCAGCGGTGGTCAGCGCGTGCTGATCGTGTCCACCGACCAGGCCCACTCGCTGGGCGACGTGCTGGGTGTGCCCGTCCCGCCGACCGGTACCGACGAGGCCGTCCGCGTCATCGCCGACGACCCGGAGACCGGTGGCGGTTTCCTGGACGCGCTGGCCCTGGACACGCTGGCGCTGCTGGAGAACCGGTGGCGCGACGTGGTGGCGGCACTCGACGCCCAGCTTCCCGGCTCCGACCTGACCAGCCTTGCCCCCGAAGAACTTTCGGCCCTGCCCGGTATCCAGGAAGTACTCGGCCTGCACGCGGTGGGCGAGCTCGCCGCGTCGGGACGATGGGACCGCATCGTCGTCGACTGTGCCTCCACTGCCGACGCGTTGCGGATGCTGACCCTGCCGGCCACCTTCGGCCTGTACGTCGAACGCGCTTGGCCGCGGCACCGCCGGCTCAGCGTCGGCGCCGACGACAGCCGTTCGGGGGCGGTGGTCGATCTGCTGGAACGCATCAGCGACAGCGTCGATCAGCTCAGCACGTTGCTGTCCGACGGTGACCTGGTCAGCGCCCACCTGGTGCTCACCCCCGAGCGGGTGGTCGCCGCCGAGGCGGCCCGCACCCTGGGGTCGCTGGCCCTGATGGGAGTGCGCGTCGAAGAACTGCTCGTCAACCAGGTCCTCGTCCGCGACGAGAACTACGAGTACAGCAGCCTGCCCGACCATCCGGCGTTCTATTGGTACGCCGAGCGCATCTCGGAGCAACGCGCCGTCCTGGAAGAACTCGACGCCACCATCGGGGACGTGGCGCTGGTCCTGGTGCCGCACCAGGCCGGTGAGCCGATCGGTCCCAAGGCCCTGGCGGGACTGCTCGACAGCGCCCGGCACCGGCGCGGCGATGCCCCGCCCGGCCCGCTGCGCCCCGTCGTCGACCTCGAATCGGGGTCGGGACTGGAATCGGTGTACCGACTGCGGCTAGCGTTGCCCCAACTCGATCCCGGATCCCTGACGTTGGGCCGGTCGGACGACGACCTGGTCATCAGTGCGGGCGGAGTGCGGAGGCGGGTTCGACTGGCCTCGGTGTTGCGGCGGTGTACGGTGCTTGACGCCCAGTTGCGGTCCAGTGAGCTGACAGTTCGATTTCGACCAGATCCGGAGGTATGGCCAAGGTGAGTAGGGCTCATACCGATATCGGCCCCGAACTGCGCCGGCTCGCGCAGGCGATTCTGGACGGGATCGACCCGGGCGTGCGCGCGGCGGCCACGATGGCGATCAGTGCCGGAGCCGGCCAGTGCCAGCAGGTGTGGTGCCCGGTGTGCGCGCTGGCCGCGGTGGTCTCCGGCGAACAGCACCCGTTGGTGACGGTCATCGCCAACCACAGCGTGGCCCTACTGGAAGTGGTGCGGGCCATCGTCGACGACATCGACCAAACGGTGGCAACCGACTCGTCGGATACCGATCAGTCCGTCGACGGGGCCGGCGTCGGCCAGGACCCGGTGAGCACCAATGGCAACGCGAAAACGCGCTACCAGCCCATCCCGGTTACGCTGCAGGATTGAGCCGGCTGGTGCGAGGTGGTCGGAGCCATCGTTCGGTGGGTACAGTTGGCGCAGACACCGTCCGGTGCGGGGCATGAGGGAGAACCATGTGGTACTACCTGTTCAAGTACGTCCTGTTAGGCCCCTTGCTGTCTCTGCTCGGCCGCCCGAAAGTCGAAGGGCTGGAACACGTTCCGAGTTCCGGTCCGGCGATCCTGGCCAGTAACCACCTGGCGGTGATGGACAGCTTCTTCCTCCCGCTGGTGGTCCGACGCCGAATCACGTTCCTGGCCAAGGCCGAATACTTCACCGGTACCGGGTTCAAGGGCTGGTTCAATCGCTGGTTCTACACCGCCGTCGGGCAGGTGCCGATCGACCGCAGCGATTCCGAGGCCGCGCAGGCCGCGTTGGACACCGCAAGCCAGGTATTGGGTCAGGGCAAGCTGCTCGGGATGTATCCCGAAGGCACCCGGTCGCCGGACGGCCGGCTCTACAAGGGCAAGACCGGGCTGGCCCGCCTGGCCCTGCAGACCGGCGTCCCGGTGATCCCGGTGGCGATGATCGGGACCCACAAAGTCAACCCACCCGGCACCAGCCGGTTGCGGTTCGGCCGAGTGACCGTCCGGTTCGGCGAACCGATGGACTTCTCCCGGTTCGACGGCCTGGCCGGCAACCACTTCATCGAGCGCGCCGTCATCGATGAGGTGATGTACGAGCTGATGGGACTGTCCGAGCAGGAGTACGTCGACATCTACGCTGCCAGCGTCAAGGACGGCAGCGCCGACAAAGACGATGCGGAGGGATCCAAAAGGGGTTCCTCGGATGCCACCCGAATCCCCGAGACGGCAGTCGGCTGACGGACGTTAGGCGGCCGGGACCGGCGTGCGTTCGCGCGTGGCGGTCCGCTCCGTCGTCACCTTCGCGGTGACGGTGGCGCCGGCCACGACGAGCACCGCCAGCGCCCACCACACGTAAGACATCCCGACCAGCTGTCGCCACAGGGATGCCGTCGTCTCGTGGTGCTTGGGCATCAGGTCGATCGGCGTCCACTTCATCAGCGCCACGCCGGTGAGGCTGACGACGGCCAGCGCGATGTTGCGGCGGCGCCACGCCAGCACTCCGGTGACCAGTACCGCAGGCAACATCCAGACCCAGTGATGCGACCACGACACCGGCGAGACGACCAGCCCGAACAGGGCGACGCAGATGACGGCCAGAGTCGGCTCGTCGGCGCGCAGCACCCGGCGCATGGCCCAGATCGTCGAGCCCAGCACCAGCAGGCTGGCCAGCACCCACAGCGGGAAGCGTTCGTGCTGATCAAGTCCCAACCGGGCCAGTGAGCCGACGATGTTCTGATCGGTGTTCAGCGCGGCCGAGCCGATGCGGTCGGTGTGGTGCAGGGTGTGCGTCCAGTAGTCCCAGGAATCGCTCCAGGCCAGCGCGAAACCCACCAGCGTGGCGCTGGCGAAGGTCGCCAGCGCGGTCAGGGCGGCCCGGTTGTCCTTGCGTAACAGGAAATACAGCAGGAACACCGCGGGGGTCAGTTTGAGCGCGATGCCCGCGCCCAGCAACAGGCCCCGAGGCCACGGCGTGCGCCGTGGCAAGCAGTCGGCGATCACCAGGGCCATCAGCACCGCGTTGATCTGGCCGTAGGCGAAGTTCGAACTGGTGGGTTCCAGCCAGATCACCGCCGGGGCGATTACCAGCACGGCCAGCCACAGTCGGCGCAGCCAGGCCGGACCTGGCAACCAGCGGGACTCCGCCCACACGTCCAGCCGGGTCAACACGATCATGGTCGCCACCGGCAACACCACCAGATTCAGCGCCGTGATCACGTGGCTGGCGACCGGCATGCCCAGCCAGGCGAACGGGCTGAACACGATCGCGGCCAGCGGGGGATAGGTGAACGGCAGATCCACGATCGGTGTGTGGAACAACACATTCCCGTCGTAGAGCGGACGGCCGTCCAGCCAGGCTTGCGCGCCCATCTGATAGACGTCGATGTCGATGCGGTACGGGACGTTTGTGAACAGCTGACGGCACGCCCTGGCCAACCCCAGCGCAGCCACTAACCAGGCCAGGCACCACAGCGAGGCCCGCCCGACTCGACTGCCCACGTCGGGCGACCGCCATCTACTCATGTCGAGGACAGCCTAATCGTTGTCGCGCCAACTCCGGCCCGCGCGCGTCACTTGATTGCGCGACCAGACGCAAAAGCGCCCCCAAACCGGCCGGTTTGGGGGCTTTTGCGTCTGCTCGCCAGCGGGAGGTGCCCCGGCTCGGCGGTTAGGCTGCGGCGGTGCGGTACTTCTACGACACCGAGTTCATCGAGGACGGCCGCACCATCGAGCTGATCTCGATCGGCGTGGCCGCCGAAGACGGCCGCGAGTATTACGCGGTGTCCACCGAATTCGATCCGGGGCGGGCCGGGACCTGGGTGCGGGAGAACGTCCTGCCCAAGCTGCCGTCACCGGCCTCCCAGCTGTGGCGTTCGCGCAGTCGGATCCGTGCTGACCTGGAAGAGTTCCTCCGCGTCGACGGCCCGGACCCGATCGAGCTGTGGGCCTGGGTGGCCGCCTACGACCACGTCGCGCTGTGCCAGTTGTGGGGTGCGATGCCGGCGCTGCCGAAGGCGATACCCCGATTCACCCGAGAGCTGCGCCAGTTGTGGGAAGACCGCGGTTGTCCGCGGTTGCCACCGCGTTCCCGCGACGTGCACGACGCGCTGGTGGACGCGCGGGATCAGTTGCGGCGCTTCCGAATTATCAGCGGGGAGTAGCGTTCGCCCTGATCAGCCGGGTGCAGGCGGCCACGGTTACGATGGACCGATGAACTGGACCGTCGACATTCCGATCGACCAGCTGCCGCCGTTGCCGCCGTTGCCCGCGGATCTGCGGGCCCGGCTGGACGCGGCGCTGGCCAAGCCGGCCGTGCAGCAGCCCAGCTGGGACGAGGACCAGGCGGCGGCGATGCGCACGGTGCTCGAGAGCGTGCCGCCGGTGACGGTGTCCTCGGAGATCGTCCGGTTGCAGGAACAACTTGCCCAGGTCGCCCGGGGTGAGGCGTTCCTGCTGCAGGGCGGCGACTGCGCGGAGACCTTCACCGACAACACCGAACCGCATATTCGGGGCAACATCCGCACCCTGCTGCAGATGGCCGTGGTCCTGACCTACGGCGCCAGCATGCCGGTGGTCAAGGTGGCCCGCATCGCCGGTCAGTACGCCAAACCCCGGTCGGCCGACATCGACGCCCTCGGCCTGAAGTCCTACCGGGGCGACATGATCAACGGCTTCGCCCCCGACGCCGCGGTCCGTGACCACGATCCGTCGCGGCTGGTCCGCGCCTACGCCAACGCCAGCGCCGCGATGAACCTGGTGCGTGCGCTCACCTCGTCGGGGTTCTCGTCGCTGCACCTGGCGCACGACTGGAACCGCGAATTCGTGCGTACCTCGCCGGCCGGAGCCCGCTACGAGGCGCTGGCCGCCGAGATCGACCGCGCGCTGCGGTTCATGAGCGCCTGCGGGGTGGCCGACCGCAACCTGCAGACCGCCGAGATCTACGCCAGCCACGAGGCGTTGGTGCTCGACTACGAGCGGTCCATGCTGCGGCTTTCCGAGGGCGAGAACGGCCAACCGCAGCTCTATGACCTGTCGGCGCACACCGTGTGGATCGGGGAGCGCACCCGTCAGCTCGACGGCGCGCACATCGCCTTCGCGGAGGTGATCGCCAATCCGATCGGCGTCAAGATCGGCCCGACGATGACGCCGGAACTGGCCGTCGAATACGTCGAGCGACTCGACCCGCACAACAAGCCGGGCAGGCTGACCCTGGTCAGCCGGCTGGGCAACAACAAGGTGCGCGACGTGCTGCCGCCGATCATCGAGAAGGTCCAGGCCGCCGGTCACCAGGTGATCTGGCAGTGTGATCCGATGCACGGCAACACCCACGAGTCGTCGACGGGGTACAAGACCCGGCACTTCGATCGGATCGTGGACGAGGTGCAGGGCTTCTTCGAGGTGCATCGCGCCTTGGGCACCCATCCGGGTGGCATCCACGTCGAGATCACCGGCGAGAACGTGACCGAATGCCTGGGCGGCGCGCAGGACATCTCCGACCACGATCTGGCCGGTCGCTACGAGACAGCGTGCGACCCGCGGCTGAACACCCAGCAGTCCCTCGAGCTGGCCTTCCTGGTCGCGGAGATGCTGCGCGACTAGCCGCACCCGCAGCCCGGCCGCAGCCCGGGGCGAGCAGACGCAAAAGCCCCCGATTTCGGCACGAAATGGGGGCTTTTGCGTCTCACTCGAAAATAGAGGTGACCACGGCTGGTGAGTGGCTAGGTGGTGATGGTTAGGCGACGGTGGTGCGTGGTTCGAGAGTGACGTCGTACCCC